>CABPCP010000003.1 GCA_902406105.1 uncultured Mordavella sp. | reverse complement strand
CCGATTTCCGAGGTCAGCGATGTCATCACCAACCTGATGAACCAGGAAACGAAAGAAAAGGTGGCGGAAGACGAGAGAGGTTATCTTGGAATTGAAGGCGTGGACGTAACCGCGGACAGCGCCCAGATGTATAATATGCCGGAAGGCGTTTATATCGCGGGTGTGAGCGATGGGGGCGGCGCGCAGAAGGCGGGCCTTACGCAGGGGTCTGTGATCACCGGGCTGAATGGGACCACCATTGACAGTATGGAGACTCTGCAGGAACAGCTCCAGTATTATGCCGCGGGGACTACGGTAGAAGTGACAGTCCAGGTTCCGGCAGACGGCGGAAGCTATGAAGAGCAGACAGTGGAAGTTACACTTGGAACAAGCGCGCAGTAGTGTTATAATACAATTACACGAAAATGCTGTGTGTGAGCAGAAAGAAAGGACGGCGGCCAGCAGGCGTGCTGTCCTTTCTCTTTGCGCAGGATAACAGGAGGTGGAGCTAATATGTATGATCTGGATATGATCAGGGAAACAGACCCGGAAGTGGCGGATGCGGTGCAGGCAGAATTTGAGAGGCAGAATTCTCATATTGAACTGATCGCCTCGGAAAACTGGGTGAGCAAAGCGGTGATGGCGGCGATGGGAAGCATCCTTACTAATAAATATGCGGAAGGATATCCGGGGAAGCGGTATTATGGCGGATGTCCGTGGGTGGATGTGACAGAAGATCTGGCAAGAGAAAGAGCGAAACAATTATTTGGCTGCGATTATGCCAATGTACAGCCTCATTCCGGCGCGCAGGCTAATCTGGCCGCTTTTTTCGCGATGCTGGAACCGGGCGACAAGATCCTGGGGATGAACCTGGATCAGGGAGGGCATCTGACCCATGGATCTCCGGTCAACATTTCCGGGAAATATTTTCAGACTTCTTTTTATGGAGTGGATGACAGAGGATTCCTGGATTATGACCAGATCAGAGAGACGGCTCTGCGGGAGAAGCCTAAAATGATCATCGCGGGAGCCAGCGCCTACGCGAGAATCATTGATTTTGAGAAGTTCCGCAAGATCGCGGATGAGGCAGGCGCTTATCTGATGGTGGACATGGCTCATATTGCGGGGCTGGTAGCGGCGGGACTTCATCCAAGCCCGATTCCTTATGCCGATGTGGTGACTACAACTACTCATAAGACGCTGAGAGGGCCAAGGGGAGGAATGATCCTGGCAAATAAAGAGGCGGCTCTGAAATTCAAATTTGACAAGGCGGTATTCCCGGGAATCCAGGGGGGACCTTTGGAGCATGTGATCGCGGGGAAGGCCGTCTGTTTCAAAGAAGCGCTTCAGCCAGAGTTTAAAGAATACCAGAAGCAGATTCTGAAGAATGCCCAAGCGCTGTGCGAAGGGCTGTTAAAAAGAGGGGTAGATCTTGTGTCCGGCGGCACAGATAACCATCTGATGCTGGTTGACTTAAGCAGAAGAGAAGTAACAGGGAAGGATTTGGAGAAACGTTTGGACGAAGCCCACATTACCTGCAATAAAAACACGATTCCAAATGAAAAGCGTTCCCCATTTGTCACCAGCGGAGTGCGTCTTGGAACACCGGCGGTGACTACGAGAGGCATGAAAGAGGAAGACATGGATGTGATCGCGGAAGGGATCGCCCTGGTCATCCAGAGTGAGGATAATGTGGAGAAAGTCAGAGGGCTGGTAAAAACACTGACAGAGAAATACCCACTTTTTTCGTAGAAATTTTGCCATTTTTATCTGTGTGTAGTATAATCGACATATAAATTACGTTGAGGAGGAGGCATAAGATACCAATGAAGTGTCCGATATGCGGTCAGCAGTTAAGACCAGGGAAAAAGGATCCCAACTATCTGTTGTGCTATCACTGCAAGAAAAAGTTTAAAGCACCATCCGGCGCCCAGGAGAATGAGAGGCGCGGTGAGCAGAAGTATTCCAACATCCCGCCCAAGCACGTCCGCCAGAAGAGAGAGGACGAAATGAGAAAAGCATATGATGATATGCTTTCCATTGACGATGGCCGGGGGAAAAAGAAGAAATCTCAGCCGCAGCCTAAGAAGACCAGGCGCAGGAAGGAGATTGAAGATGATTATTACGATGATTACTATGAGGAGGAGAAACTATCAAAGGCGCCGGTGATCATCCTTGGGATCGCCATCGTTGTTGTGGCTGCCGTGATCGTATATCTGTTGATCCGGTAAAACGAGAAAATAAAAAAAGCAGGAGACGGACATGTTGTTGTCTGTCTCCTGCTTTCCTTGGGTTACCGGCAGTTTTTGTTATCAAACGCCGGATTAAAGGCGTAGAAGTTCCTGCTGTCCAGCTTATCCTGGACGATCCGGAGACCTTCTCCAAAACGCTGGTAATGGACGATCTCCCGTTCCCTTAAGAAGCGGATAGGATCGCAGATCTCCGGATCTTTGACCAGCCGGAGGATATTGTCGTAAGTTGTGCGGGCTTTTTGCTCCGCGGCCATATCCTCATGCAGGTCGGTGATGGGATCTCCCTTGGACTGGAAATAAGTGGCGGTCCAGGGCGTGCCGGAGGCGGCTTGGGGCCACAGGGCCAGGGTATGGTCCACATAATATTTTTCAAAGCCGTATTTCTCGATTTCTTCCGGGGTTAAATCTTTGGTGAGCTGATAGACGATAGCGCAGATCATCTCCATGTGGGCCAGCTCTTCGGTCCCGATATCTGTCAGAAGCCCGGTCACTTCTTTATAAGGCATAGTATACCGCTGGGACAGATAGCGCATAGAGGCAGCCAGTTCTCCATCCGGCCCGCCAAACTGGCTGATGATCACCTGGGCGATCTTGGGATTGGTCTGGGAGATTTTTACAGGATACTGCAGCCGTTTCTCATAATTCCACATAAATCAACATCCCCCTTCCTGCCATGGCCACGGCTCGTTGATCCACATCCATTGGGCCTCGGGCATACATGTGGTATCTGCGGTGTCTATGGTCAGAGGACCGTAACATTTCGCGAATTCTTTCAAAGCCTGGACCCGCTGATCCTTCATGTCCTGGAAATAATCCAGGGCCTCCCGGCAGTCCGGGTGAGAGTCCAAAAAGAGCCTGGCATCGTCAACGGCAAAGCTGACTACATTGATCCAGTCTAACATTTCTTTCCTGCTTCTTCTTGCTTCATTCATCTGCGGCAGCCTCCCATCCCCTGAAATGGTTTGTTTAAATCTTCAAATATGGTACCGCGGCAAAATCCCTGCCTCGCATCGCAGAGACTGCCCCACTCCTGCCAGGGAACATAAGCCATGGCAAGGGGCATCCCGGCGATCGGGTCTCTTGGGGAGCAGCCCGCATTTTCCGCTCTGTGATTGCGGTTGGGATAAACGGAAGAGGAGGCGGACTGGTTTCGCCCGCATCCGCCCCGCCTTATATAATCCTGCGAATGATAGCGGCAATTTGGCATATCTATTCTCCTTTTAAAAATATTTGCACTACTATAGTATGGAAACTGACGGAAATTGTGCCGAACTGACCGGGATTTTGCGATTGTATTTCAAAAGATTTTGTAATATACTGAAACAATATGGAGGGCGAAAGAAAAGATGTTGAGTAAGGCAGAGAAGGATTATCTGATCGAATTGATCGAAAAAGGAGAACAGATCCCGGAAGATTTCCGCTATAAATTATTTCCGGTGAAACACGAAGAATATGAGCTGGCCTATGCAGGCAAGATGCGAAGAGAAGATCTGTTTGCCAACGACGACGGTTCTTTTCCGGTCCCGCTCCAGGCAGAGCAGATGTTTGGCGGCGCTTGGGAAGAGGAATGGAGAAACCTGATCGTTTCCGGGGATAATCTGCATTTTTTGAAAACCATATATAAAGACGAAGATCCATTGATCCGCGGGAAAGTAAAAGGAAAGGTGAAATTGATCTATATTGATCCTCCCTTTGCTACCACCGATGAATTTCAGAACAAAGAAGGGGCCAAAGCCTACAACGATAAGAAAAAAGGGGCCCAGTTTGTAGAATTCTTAAGAAGGCGTCTGCTGCTGGCGCGGGAGATCCTGTCCCCGGACGGCAGCATCTATGTCCATCTGGATCAGAAGATGAGCCACTATATCAAGGTGCTTATGGATGAAATTTTTGGAAAGAATCATTTCCGCAATGAGATCGCCTGGTGTTATACCGGTCCTTCCCAGGCGGGGAATTATTTTCCAAGGAAGCATGATACCATCTTGTTTTACAGCAGGACCGCCAATAATGAATTCTTTCCTCCCAGGATCAGCCACAAAAGCGGGGTGCATAATAGCGGGCAGCTGTTTGGGGCTTCCGCTGAGGGGGAAGGAAAGAAAGAAGAGATGGAAAAGCAGGGGAAAAAGGTAGAGGACTGGTGGGTGGATATCTGGTCCTGCGACCGGTACCGCGGCGAGCTGGCAGGGTACCCTACCCAGAAGCCGGAAGAATTATTGAAGCGGATCATCCAGGCTTCCACCAAAGAAGGAGATCTGGTGATGGATTTCTTTGCGGGTTCCGGAACCACCGCGGTGGTGGCGGAGAAACTTTCCCGCCGCTGGATCTTATGCGATGTGGGGAAACTGTCTTACTATGTCTGCCAGAAGCGGCTCTTAAAAATCGCGGAGGGCAGGAATCTTCTCAGCAAGGCCAAGAATCCCCCAAAATACAAGAAAGATGCCCGGCCGTTCATGACCTGCACATTGGGGACCTATGACCTGAAGGCGGCTTTGGATCAGGAATTTGAGAAATATAAGAAATTTGTCTCCGGTCTGTTTGACATTGATCTGGAAGAATACAAGATTGGAGGATATGTGTTTGACGGCCGTAAAGACGGCTGCCCGGTAATCATTTTCGATTACCAGAGATTCCAGGACGCAGATGTGGACGAAGTCTTTCTGGAGAGTGTGAGCCGCCATGTGGGCCGGCGGATGGCCGGCGGACGGGTTTATATCGTAGCGCCCAAAAACCGGTTTGATTTTATGACGAATTATGAGGACATAGGCGGGGTCCGTTATTATTTCCTGGATATTCCCTACAGTGTGATCCGGGAACTGCACCGGGAGGAGTTCCACAGGTTCCGACAGCCAAGGTCCAAAAGCAAGGTCAACGAGATGGAGGACGTGGTAGGGTTTTCCTTCCAGCGGCGTCCGGAAGTGGAGAGTACTGTGGAAACAGAGAACGGAAAGATCCTGCTTACAGTCACAGACTTCCGCTCGAAAGAGCCCCGGTCAGAGAAGACGGCGGAAGAGAAAAAGATGTCTGGATTTGATTTCCTGGCGGGAATTTTTATTGATGCGGATTATAATGGGAAAGAATTTATCCTTTCAGACGCTTTCTTTGCGGACGATCTTAAGACAGAGGATGGGACTGTCAGGATCGAGCTGGAGAAACCAAGGGAAGCGAAAGAGATCATGGTGATCTACACAGATATCTTCGGAAACGATACAAAGGGAAGGTATGTGCTGTAAGGAGCAGAAACAAAAAAGGAGCGTAGCAGGCAGGATGGAAGAAAAGAAGCGGTTCCGGCAGTCAGAGCTTGTGCTGGAAGTAAGTATGGCTTATGACGGAGCAAAACTGGATTACGAAGCCTGGCAGCCATTTGTAGACCGGCTGTGCGGGAACAGGACTTATCAGAAAGAAGCGATCCGGCGGGCAGTGGTCTACCTGGCTTCAGGAAACGATCAGAATCTGGAAGAGCTGGCTTTGAAAAATTACGGGAGAAATCCCAGGCTGGAAGAAAAATATGGCTCCAGAGAGGAATTTCTGGAGATTCTGCAGATGCGGGATAAATTATACGCGGATCTGGACCTTGCCACGGGAACCGGCAAATCCTATGTGATCTATGGCATCGCCCAGATCGCGCTTGGGATTGGCCTGGTGGAGCGGGTGCTGGTGCTGGTGCCTTCTCTGACGATCGAGGCGGGGCTGATGGAGAAATTTGAGGCGTTAAGCTCTGATCCAGGGCTGAAGGAGCTGATCCCGGAGGAAGCAAAGATCCGCAATCCCTCTATCGTGACCGCCAACGAGACGGTAAAGAAGGGGGATCTGTGTGTGGAAAATATCCACGCGGTCTATCAAAACACAGGGTCTTCCATCGAAGACAGTTTCAGGGAGACGGGCGGAAACACGCTGGTTCTAAACGACGAGGCCCATCATATTTTCAATCGGCCTTCCGGGAACACCTCAGAGGATCGGAATATGAAGAAATGGAAGGAATTTCTGCTGGATGAGAAGTATGGATTCCGGTATATGCTGGGCTTTACCGGGACGGCTTATCTTGAGAATGAGTATTTCCCGGATGTGATCTTCCGCTATTCCCTCCGGCAGGCCATCGAAGACAAGGTGGTCAAGAACGTAGACTATGTGCGGGAGGACGACAGCGGGGACGACCGGGAGCGGCTTCAGAAGATTTATCAGAACCATCAGAAGAATATCCGGGATTACCCGAAGGTAAAACCTTTGAGCATTTTGGTGACAAGAGATATCAGAAGCGCCAAAAATTTATATGAAGAATTGATCCATTTCCTGATGGAATGGGAAGGAAAAGAGCGGGAAGAGGCAGAAAAGAAAGTGCTGATCGTTACTTCTTCCAGAGAACATAAAGCAAATGTGGCAAAGCTAAGGTATGTGGACGACCGGGAAGACGAGACCCAGTGGATTGTTTCCGTATCCATGCTGACGGAAGGGTGGGATGTGAAGAATGTATTTCAGATCGTACCCTGGAAGGAACGGGCGTTTAATTCCCGGCTTTTGATCGCCCAGGTGCTGGGGCGGGGGTTAAGGGTCCCGGCGGAATATACCCTTCCCCAGCCCAAGGTCACGGTGTTTAACCACAGCGCATGGAGCAGTAAGATCAAAGATCTGGTGGAGGAAGTGCTGGAGATCGAAGCTAGGATCTACAGCAAGCCTATGGAAGAAGGGGAACGGTCCAAATATCATTTTACCCTGCGCAATATTGACTATACCACGACCCAGAGAGAGGAAGAGAAGAAATCCCAGACAGGGACGGTGGATTTCTCCCGGATGATGCGAGAAGGGATCGTGCTGGAATCCCAGTCCATACAGGAAGAGCAGGAGACGGTCTATGAATCGGTCCTTGGTCAGGGCAGCCAGAAGCGGGAGTACGAGATCCGTAATGTGACCTACACCATTGACGAGGTGGTGGACAAGATCTTCGATGAATTTGAACAGCGAGAGTGGGAAGGAAGGACGCTGAAGCTGGGAGAAGAGGAATATACTAAGAATCAGCTTCCTCCGCGGAGGCAGATTGAGGATATGATCCGGCTTTCCATGGAGAAGCGGGGCAATCAGGGAGAAGAGATCGTGGAGAAAAATGTCCATAAGATCCTGACGGCTTTCGCTCCTCTTCTCAGGAAGAAAACGAAGTCTGTGGTGGCAGTGGAAAAGGCAGGGGATACCTATGAGATATCCACCAGGAATCTCTCCCGGCAGTCGGTGAGCGTCAGCCTTCTGCGCCAAGACCACACGGTTTACTTTACCAACAATTGGGAAGCGGAGATCCAGGATGAAGACCAAAGAAGGATCACGGAAGCGCTTTTTGAAGACGAGAGTTTCCCAAGATCCGCATACCGCGATCAGATCAATTATGGCTGGTTTAAGACGCCTGTGACCACAGTCATCACAGCCTCAAAGCCGGAGCGCAAGTTTGCGGACCTGCTCTGCAGGCGGGAAAACGCGGAGGCGCTGGAAGCCTGGATCAAGTCGGGAGACAAGGGATTCTATGAGATCAGCTATAGCTGCCGGTATGGCTCCGGCAGGTCCAAGACCCGGAAATATTACCACACCACGTTTAACCCGGACTTTTTCCTCAAGGTCCGCAAAGACGGATACCAGTATTTCGTGGTGGTGGAGATCAAAGAGGATGGAGATGCAAGCGAGGAGAACCGGGCGAAAAACCGGTACGCGCGGGAGCATTTTAAGGAACTGAACCGCCGGCTGGAAGCAGAGGGCGAAAAAGAGAGGTATCTGTTCCATTTTCTGTCTCCCAACGGTTACCATACATTCTTCGACTATCTCAGAGACGGGAAGCTTCTGGAAAGCCAGGATACTTTTAAGTGTGAGCTGGAGCTTCTGCTGGAGGCGGCGGGAGACCAGGAAGAGGGATAAGAAATAAAAAGGACAGATTAGCTGAAATGGCGGAGATTAATTTGACGGAAGTCTTTCCATTTGGTACAATCTATTACAGTGGTAAAAATTATATTTTATAGAAAGAAGGGATTAAGAGATGCCATTGGTAACAACAAAAGAAATGTTTAAAAAGGCATATGAGGGAGGATACGCGATCGGCGCGTTCAACGTGAACAATATGGAGATTGTCCAGGGAATCACAGAAGCGGCCGGAGAACTGAATTCTCCATTGATCCTGCAGGTTTCCGCGGGGGCAAGAAAGTATGCGAAGCACGCCTATCTGACCAAGCTTGTGGAGGCGGCTCTCTTGGAAAATGATATTCCGATCGCCCTGCACCTGGATCACGGCGCTGATTTTGAGATCTGTAAATCCTGCATCGACGGCGGATTTACCTCTGTTATGATCGATGGATCTAAATATTCTTTTGAGGAGAATATCGCTCTGACTAAGAAGGTTGTGGAATACGCTCATGAGAAAGGCGTAGTGGTAGAAGGAGAACTTGGAAAGCTTGCGGGAATCGAAGACGATGTAAACGTAAACGCGGAAGACGCTTCCTATACACGTCCGGAAGAAGTAGAAGAATTTGTAAGCCGCACAGGAGTAGATTCTCTTGCCATCGCCATCGGTACGAGCCACGGGGCGTTTAAATTCAAACCAGGCCAGAAGCCGCAGCTTCGGTTTGATATCCTGGAGGAGATCGAGAAACGTCTTCCAAACTTCCCGATCGTACTTCACGGAGCTTCCTCTGTATCTCAGGAGTATGTGAAGATCATTCAGGCAAACGGCGGAAATCTGGCCGACGCTATTGGAATTCCGGAGGATATGCTGAGACAGGCGGCAAAATCCGCTGTATGTAAGATCAACATTGATTCTGACCTGCGTCTTGCCATGACGGCAGGCGTCAGAGAAGTCCTGCATCAGAAACCGGAAGTATTTGACCCGCGTGAATATCTGAAGGTTGGACGGGCATATGTCAAAGAAGTCGTAGCTCACAAGATCGTCAACGTTCTGGGAAGCGACGGAAAAGCGTAAAGAAAAAGATTGACGAATGGTTCCGGGGAATGGTATACTTTCTCTGTAAACTTAGAAGGGCTCTATTACTGACGGATAATGTGGATTACCACAGGGGAATAGAGTACCGTGATCAGCCGACCGTCTGGGCAGCATCGAAAATGGGTGTTGCCCTTTTTTGATGCCATATACAGAAAACAGGAGGAAACAGATGTTTACACAGTGGGAAGGATTTAAGGGTGGAAGCTGGCGGGAGCATATTGACGTAAGGGACTTTATCCAGAAAAATTACCGGCCTTACGAGGGGGATGAAAGTTTTCTCACGCCGCCTACACAGCGGACAGAAAAACTGCTGCGCAAGCTGGAGAACCTGATGGCTCTGGAGCGGGAATTTGGCGGGGTGCTGGATATCGATACCCAGACAGTCACCTCTCTTTTGAACTATAAGCCTGGATACCTGGATAAAGACCAGGAGATCATTGTGGGACTGCAGACAGACCGTCCTTTGAAGAGGGGAGTAAATCCTTTTGGAGGTCTTAGGATGACGCGGGAAGCCTGCCGGGCCTATGGATATGAACTGTCCCAGAAGGTGGAAGATGAATTCCAGTACCGGACGACTCACAACGATGGGGTATTCCGAGTGTACAACAAGGCTACCAAAGCGGCCCGGCACTGCGGACTGATCACCGGTCTGCCAGACGCCTATGGAAGAGGCAGGATCATTGGAGATTACCGGAGGGCGGCTCTCTACGGGATTGATTTTCTGATCCAGGAGAAGCAGAAAGACAAAGACCGGATCGGTATGGAAGATATGGATGTAGATCATATCCGGCAGCTGGAAGAGTTGTACCAGCAGATCAATTTCCTGGGAAAACTGAAAGAGATGGCGGCGATGTACGGCTATGACATCAGCGGCCCGGCCGGAAATGCCAAAGAAGCGGTCCAGTGGCTTTATTTCGCTTACCTTGGGGCGATCAAGGAGCAGAACGGGGCGGCCATGAGTTTGGGAAGAACAGCCACATTTCTGGATATTTATTTTGAGAGAGATCTAAAGCGTGGGATCCTGACGGAAGAAGAAGCGCAGGAGATCATCGATGATTTTGTGATGAAGCTTCGTATGGCAAGGCATCTGCGGACGCCGGAGTACAACGAGCTGTTTGCCGGAGATCCTATGTGGATCACGGAATCTCTGGGAGGCATGGGAGAAGACGGAAGATGCCTGGTAACAAAGAATACCTACCGGATGCTGCATACACTGTACAATCTGAAGCCTTCCGCGGAGCCGAATCTGACCATCCTGTGGTCGGAGAAGCTGCCGGAGAATTTCAAACGGTACTGCGCCAAGGTTTCCTGTGATACCGATGCCATCCAGTACGAAAATGACGATCTGATGCGGCCAAGATACGGGGATGATTACGGAATTGCCTGCTGTGTCTCCGCCATGCGGATCGGCAAGGAGATGCAGTTCTTTGGCGCCAGGGCAAACCTGGCTAAGATGCTTTTGATGGCCTTAAACGGCGGAAAAGACGAGAAGCAGAATATACAGGTGGGACCGGAGCATGAGCCTTACCAAGGAGAGTACCTGGAATATGATAAGGTAATGGAACTGCTTGATATCTACCGGCCCTGGCTGGCGAAGATGTACGCCAACACCATGAATGTGATCCATTATATGCATGACAAATACGCCTATGAGAAGACTCAGATGGCCCTCCATGATACAGAGGTCCACCGCTATATGGCTTTTGGCGTAGCTGGCATGAGCGTGCTGGCGGATTCGCTTTCCGCGATTCGTTACGCAAAGGTCCGCTGTGTGAGAGACCCGGAGACAGGGCTTATTACCGACTACCAGGTGGAAGGAGAGTATCCGGCGTTTGGAAACGACGACGACCGGGTGGATGAACTGGCAAAAGAACAGGTAAGGCTGTTCTGCGAAGAATTGAAAAAGCAGAAATTATACCGGAACGCGGAACCTACGCTGTCGATCCTGACCATTACTTCAAATGTAGTGTACGGCAAGAAAACAGGATCTACTCCGGATGGAAGAAAAGCGGGAGAGCCGTTTGCTCCAGGAGCGAATCCCATGCATGGACGGGATAAGAGCGGGGCGCTGGCGTCTTTGAATTCCGTGGCGAAGCTTTCCTATGACTGGTGCAGGGACGGCATCTCGAATACCTTTTCCATTGTGCCGGAGGCGATGGGAAAGACAGAGGAGGAACGGCTGCGCAACCTGACGGCGGTGCTGGATGGATATTTCCGGCAGATGGCCCATCACCTGAACGTAAATGTACTGAATCGCAGTACCCTTCTTGATGCTTACGAACATCCGGAGCGGTATCCTAATCTTACGATCCGGGTGTCCGGATATGCGGTGAATTTTGTGAAGCTTTCGAAAGAACAGCAAAGGGAAGTGATCTCAAGGACGTTCCATGAGCGAATTTAACGGTTGTTTTTCTGCGCGTAACTGAGTATAATGAAAACGATTGGAGTGTAGATATTATGGCAGGGACGCGCAGAAAGAAAAAAGAGAATAAAGGACCAGTCCCGGTCAGATATTATGATTATAGTCTGATGGCGGTACTGGTCTTTCTTGTTTGTTTCGGACTGGTGATGTTATACAGCACCAGCGCTTACAGCGCAATGATCGAATATAATGACAGCATGTACTATTTTAAGCGGCAGATCATATTCTGTATCTTGGGATTTGTCATTATTTATGTAGTGTCCAAGATCAATTATCATTGGTATATCCGCAGGGCGAAAGCTTTCTACATTATTTCTTTGGCCGCGATGGCTTTGGTACAGACGCCTCTTGGCAAGGAAGTTAATGGCGCCAGACGGTGGATCCAGCTTCCGCTGGGGCAGCAGTTCCAGCCTTCTGAGCTTACGAAGATCGCGGTGATCCTGTTTATCCCGGTGGTGATCTGTAAGATGGGGAAAGAATTTAAAACTATGGTGGGAGCCGCGAAAGCTCTGGCTTGGGGAGCTGTGGCGGCCGCCGGAGTGCTGTTTTTGACAGAGAACTTAAGTACGGCGCTTATTGTGCTTGGAATCAGCTGCGCTATTATTTTCGTTGCCCATCCAAGGACGAAGCCGTTTGTTATTTTGTTTGCCGCCGGCATTGCTAGTTTTGTGATACTGGTGCTGACGCTGGGGAATCAGCTTGCTTCCAGCAGTAATTTCCGGTTCCGGAGGCTTGCTGTGTGGCTCAACCTGGAAGAATACGCGGAAACCGGCGGCTACCAGACTCTTCAGGGACTTTACGCAATCGGGTCTGGCGGGTTCTTCGGCAAGGGGCTGGGGAACAGCGCTCAGAAAATGGTGATCCCGGAGGTGCAGAATGATATGATCCTTACGGTGATCTGTGAGGAATTGGGAGTCTTTGGAGTGATCGTGCTGCTGGTGCTTTTTGGTATGCTGCTGTATCGGATCTTGGTGATCGCCCAGAACGCGCCGGATCTCTATGGCTCCCTGATCGTGACGGGAATTTTTGCCCATATTGCGCTTCAGGTTTTCCTGAATGTGGCGGTAGTGACAAATATTCTTCCGAATACTGGAGTCACGCTTCCTTTCATCAGTTATGGGGGAACGTCGGTGCTGTTTTTGATGGCGGAGATGGGAATTGTTCTGGGAGTGTCAAGAACGATCAAATTTAGTGAATAATTTCCTTTTCTTTCCACAGGTTCTATGTTATGATATTATACGTGGTATTTAATACTATGTATAATAGAAATGAATGCGGGCAAAAGACGGCGGCCTGTATGCAGGGAGGATGACTATGAGTTATAAGATTGTTGTGGACAGCTGTGGAGAATTGACGAAAGAAATGAAGGAATCTGGACATTTTGAGACGGCGTCTCTGGAGATTGATGTCAATGGACATCATATTATTGATGACGAGACCTTTGATCAGGCGAGATTTTTGCAGCTGGTATCTGAGTCGCCGGAATGTCCCAAATCCTCCTGCCCTTCTCCGGAAAGATACATGGAAGCGTTTCACTGCGAAGAAGAACATGTTTACGCGGTAACGCTTTCCGCGGAACTGAGCGGATCATACAACAGCGCTCAGCTGGGAAAAAAGCTGTATCATGAGGAATATGGGGAAAAGGACATCTATATATTCAATTCCCGCTCCGCTTCGGTAGGCGAGACTTTGATCGCCAAGAAGGCGGCGGAATGTGAAGAAAAGGGGATGAGCTTCCAGGAGACCATTGATGCGGTGGAAGCATATATTCTAGAACAAGATACGTATTTTGTGCTGGAGACCCTGGAGACGCTCCGTAAAAACGGGAGACTGACTGGATTGAAAGCAATCGTGGCCTCCGCGCTGAATATTAAACCGGTAATGGGGGCGACGCCTAATGGAACCATCTGTCAGCTTGGACAGGCCAGAGGGATCAAAAAGGCCTTGAGTAAGATGGTGGATGAGATTATCAAAAATCTGAAAAATCCTACAGAAAAGATTCTGGCGATTTCTCACTGCAACTGTCCAAAGCGGGCGGAAGATGTGGCGGATATGTTAAAAGAGCGGGCTTCATTTAAGGATGTCATTATTCTTGACACGGCAGGGATCAGCAGTATGTACGCATCCGACGGCGGTGTGATCGTGGTTGTATAATCAGAAAGATTGTGGTAGAATATCCCTATTGGAGCGGATAGGAGGAACACAGTTGTTATGAGTCAGGAAAAAGTAGACAAATATAAAAAAGAAAAGGCCAACCGTAAGCAGATCATGCGCAAAGAGAAAGCCGCAAACGTGATTCGCAAGTGCGTTGTTGGAGTGGTAGGAATTCTTCTGATAGGCTGGATCGGCTATTCCGCATATGGGACCTATGAGAGCAGCAAGGCCACAGAAGAAGTACAGATCGACTATACGGCAGTAAATGAACTGCAGGACCGACTGGCTACCGTGCAGGCGGAAGAAGCAGAAGCCGCAGAAGCGAAAACCGCAGAATAGCCGGGAAAAACTGAAGAAAAATCCAAAAGGACAAGAACGGAAACGGTTCTTGTCTTTTTTTTGATTTGGGACAGGGCTTTTTTAATTTGGGCCGGGGGATTTTTAAAAATCCCCCGGCCCAAATTAAAAAAAGGGGTTGAAATCAGCAAAAATATGGTTTACAATGAGGTCAAGTGGTAGGAAGTGGTGAAAAGTGGAACGAAGTGGAGACTAAGTGGCAGACCGCTTCGAAAGAAGGTGAGTTTCATGTTGAAAGGAGAGTACAGTCATAATATTGACCCGAAAGGCAGATTGATCATTCCCGCTAAGTTTCGTGACGATCTTGGGGAGAATTTCGTCATTACAAAAGGAATGGAACACTGCTTGTACGTATATCCGGAAAACGAATGGAACGCCTTTGAAGAGAAACTGAACGCCTTACCCACCACCACAGACAAAAAAGCCCGTGCTTTCGCGTATTTCTTTCAGGGAAGCGCGGCGGACGGGGACCTTGATAAGCAAGGGAGAACCTTGATCCCATCGGTTCTCAGGGACTATGCCAAATTAGAAAAGGAAGTAGTCTTTATCGGTATGGGGAAGCGTGCCGAGATCTGGGACAAAGCAAGATGGGATGAAAAGAATGCTGAAGTGGAACTCAACATTGAGGATATCGCATCCGATATGGAAGAGAGCGGATTCAGTATCTAGAGGGAGAAGATATGGAGTTCGAACACACATCGGTATTACTTGAAGAAACTGTAAACGGCCTGAATATCAAACCTGACGGGATCTATGTGGATGGAACGCTGGGGGGCGGAGGACATGCCTATGAGATCTGCAAAAGGTTAGGGCCTAAGGGGAGTATTGTAGGAATAGACCAGGATGGGGCAGCCATCGAGGCTGCGGGCATCCGACTGAAAGACTTCGGGGAGAAAGTCACGATCGTACGGAGCAACTATCGTGATATGAAGTCGCAGCTCCAACAGCTTGGCATTGACAAGGTCGATGGGATCGTGCTCGATCTGGGCGTATCCTCTTATCAGTTAGATACGGCAGAGCGGGGATTCTCCTATCGCGAAGATGCACCTCTGGATATGCGGATGGATACTCGTCAGAATATGACGGCCAGGGACATCGTCAATGGCTACGGCGAACAAGAACTCTATCATATGATTCGGGATTACGGGGAGGACAAGTTCGCCAAAAATATCGCGAAACATATTGTTGAAGCGAGAGAGAAAGCGCCTGTAGAGACGACAGGGCAGCTGGTAGAGATCATACGCCAGTCCATTCCCATGAAATTTCAAAAGAAATCAGGACATCCCGCCAAACGGACGTTTCAGGCGATCCGTATTGAACTCAACAGAGAGTTGGATGTACTTAGGGATTCGCTGGATGATATGATCGAATTATTGAATCCAGGCGGGCGGATCTGTATTATTACGTTCCACTCGTTAGAGGACAGGATTGTGAAAGCGGCTTTTCGGAAAAATGAGAATCCCTGCACCTGTCCCAGTGACTTTCCCGTATGTGTATGCGGAAACGTCCCAAAGGGGAGTATAGTAACCAGAAAACCAATTCTGCCAAGTAAAGAAGAAATGGAAAGAAACAGCCGTTCTAAGAGCGCCAAGCTTCGGATATTTGAACGCTGTTAGCTGGATAAAGGGGTGATACGTACATGGCAGCAAGAACAACAGCGAGAAGATATAGCTCTGTCCGGACACAGGGACAGGCTTATGTATACGGAAATGCTGCGCCAAAACCGGTTCGGGAGCCGGAAAGGCGGGAGAGAACACCGCAGAGAAAAGTCAGCCGCCAGGTACGGAATAATCGTAGAAAAGCCCTTCGAATGAACGCGGGATATGTAGTATTTCTGACGGCGGCAGCACTGCTGACACTAGTAGTCTGCGTGGGATATGTACGTCTTCAGGCCAGGATCACGGACAGCTCTAAAAATGTGACCGCAATGCAGGAGGAACTGGCCCAGCTTCGGGAAGAAAATGACACCAGATACAACACGGTCATGGACTCTGTAGACGTAGAAGAGATAAAAAAAGCAGCCCAGGAAGATCTGGGGATGGTCTACGCATCACCAGAGCAGGTAGTAGAATATGAGAGCCCATCCGCGGACTATGTAAAGCAGTATGAAAGCATTCCGGAAGACGGGGTACTGGCCCGGTCAGATCATAACAATTGACAGGTGAAAGCATGACAAGAAAGAAAAGGAATCCTCTTCGGAGAAAAATGAATAAACTAATGCAGAAAAAGCTGGTAGGAATCTTTGGGATCGTCGTACTGGCTTTTGCGCTTTTGGTGGGAAGAGTTACTTATATTAACGCTTCTAATGGAGAAGAATACACCAAAGTGGTCTTGGACCAGCAGCAGTATGACAGCAGGGTCATTCCCTTCAAGCGGGGAGACATTGTGGACCGTAACGGCACAAAACTGGCGACCAGCGAGCGGGTCTACAATGTGATCCTGGATGTGAAAGCGATGCTTGAGGACGAGGACAGTGTGGACCCCACGATCCAGGTTCTCAAAGACTGTTTTGAAATTGAGGAAGAAACGGTCCGGAACCTGATCGAAGAAAAGCCCTCCAGCAGATATGAGGTGCTGAAAAAAAGTATAGACTACAATAC
Source organism: uncultured Mordavella sp. (assembly GCA_902406105.1). Classification (GTDB taxonomy): domain Bacteria; phylum Bacillota; class Clostridia; order Lachnospirales; family Lachnospiraceae; genus Massilistercora. The sequence goes on along the minus strand of CABPCP010000003.1, from coordinate 57,885 downwards.
GGCGCGGGAGTTTGAGGAGATTGACGAAGACGATGAAAACTACCCTAATATAAAAGGAATCTGGCTGGAAGAGGATTATATAAGAACCTATCCTTACGAAACGCTCGCCTGCGATGTGATCGGTTTTACCGCTGATGGCAATGTGGGAAATAATGGGATTGAAGCGTCCTATAACTCTATTTTAAATGGAACAGACGGACGGGAGTACGGTTACCAGGACGAAAGCGCTTCTTTGGAGAGGACAGTAAAAGAACCGGAAAACGGAAGCACAGTCGTTTCGACCATAGACCTGCAGATCCAAAGCGTTGTGGAAGAACATGTTCTGGCTTTCAACGAAGCCCATAAAAATGAAGCCAGGACCGGAGAGGGAAGCGCCAATACCGGCGTGATCGTAATGAATCCGCAAAACGGAGAGATCCTGGCAGAAGCTTCTTATCCGAATTACGATCTTAACAACCCAAGAGATCTGACAAGATATTATTCGGAAGAGGAAATTCAGTCTATGGGAGACGAAGAAAAGGTGGAGGCTTTGACTTCTCTTTGGAATAACTTTTGTGTAAATGAAGTGTATGAGCCGGGATCCACCTTCAAGCCGTTCACAGTGGCGGCGGGATTGGAATTTGGGAATCTGACGGGAGACGAGACCTATTATTGCGGAGGGAAACTCCATGTAGGAGATTACGATATCCATTGCAATAACCGGAGCGGCCATGGGACTCAGACTTTGAGGCAGGCCATAGAAAATTCCTGTAATGTGGCTTTGATGGAAATCGGGGCGGATCTGGGAGTGGAGGAATTTACCCGGTATCAGGAACAGTTTGGGTTTGGAAAACAGACAGGCATCGACCTTCCGGGAGAGCAGGAAGGCGTTCTGTATACCGCGGAAAACATGGACTCAGCCAGTCTGGCCACCAATGCTTTTGGGCAGAACTTTGACGTGACAATGACTCAGATGGCGGCAGGGTTCTGCTCTTTGATCAACGGCGGAGAGTATTATCAGCCCCATGTGGTCAAACAGATCCAAGATGAAAATGGAAACGTGACAGAGAACAAAGATTCTGTTTTGATCGGCCGGACAGTTTCGGAAGAGACCAGCCAGATCATCAAAGATTATATGTATAGTGTAGTAGAAGAAGGAACCGGTTCTTCCGCGGCGGTGGAAGGATACGATATTGGAGGAAAGACTGGAACCGCGGAGAAACATCCGAGAGGACAAGGCAATTATCTGGTTTCTTTTATTGGATACGCGCCCCAGGAGGATCCGCAGGTAATGATTTATGTGGTCATCGATGAACCCAACGTCGCCGTCCAGTCAGACAGCAAGCTGGCCACTACTCTGGCGGCGGATATCATGAAAGAAATACTGCCTTATCTTGGAGTAGAGAAGGCGGCGGCAGAATAAATAGAATTTGCAGAATAACCTCGCAGAAGTCTTAATAAATTATAGAAACGGCTTTTGCGAGGTTTTTTATGAAGAATAAAACTTATAATAGGAAGAAACTTTTGGTGGTGTTTCTATGCGCTGTGGGAATCGCTCTGGTGCTGGCGGGAAGACTGATCTATCTGATGGTATTTGAAGCGGAATATTATCAGGAAAAGGCGGAAGCTCTCCACGAAAGGGAGCGGGAGATCAAGGCGGCAAGAGGGGAGATCGTAGATACAAATGGTACGGTCTTGGCAACGAATCGGACGGTGTGTACGATTTCCGTCATTCACAGCCAGATAAAAGAACCAGAGAAGATTATCCACGTATTGTCCAGGGAATTAGAACTTACGGAAGAAGAAGTCAGGGGAAAGGTAGAGAAAGTTTCATCTATGGAACGGATCAAGACAAATGTGGATAAAGAGACGGGAGACAAGATCCGGAATCTGGAACTGGATGGGGTAAAAGTGGATGAAGATTTTAAGCGGTATTATCCCTATGGGGAGCTGGCATCAAAAGTCCTGGGATTTACAGGGGGAGACAACCAGGGCATCATAGGACTGGAAGTGAAGTATGAAGAATATCTGAAAGGGGAGAATGGGACCATCCTGACAACAACAGATGCCAGGGGCGTAGAACTGGACGGAGTGGCGGAAGCCCGGATCGAGCCGGTCCCAGGGCATACCCTGCAGATCAGTTTGGACTACAACATCCAGATGTACGCACAGCAGATGGCGGAAAAAGTGATGGAAGAAAAGCAGGCGGACAAAGTGGGAATCCTCCTGATGAATCCTGAGAACGGCGAGATCCTGGCCATGGTAAATGTACCGGAATTTGATCTCAATGAGCCTTTTGAGCTAAATACAGGAACGGCGGAAGGGATGACAGACGAGGAACTGCAGGAAGCGCTGAACCAGATGTGGCGGAACGGCTGTATCAATGATACTTATGAGCCGGGATCTACGTTTAAGATCATTACAGCCTCCGCCTGTCTGGAAGAGGGAGTGGTAGAATTGGACGATACCTTTAGCTGTCCGGGGTACAAGATGGTAGAAGACCGGAAGATCCGATGCCATAAGGTGGGAGGACATGGGGCGGAGACATTTGTGGAAGGGATCCAGAACTCCTGCAACCCTGTGTTTATCGAGATCGGCCTGCGGCTGGGAACAGAAAATTTCTATAAGTATTTCAACCAATTCGGACTGATGGGAATGACAGGAGTAGATCTGCCGGGAGAAGCGGCCACCATCATGCATAAGCAGGAAAATGTGGGACAGGTGGAGCTTGCGACCATGAGTTTTGGACAGTCCTTTCAGGTAACGCCCATTCAGCTTGCGGCTACCGTCAGTTCCCTGGTCAATGGAGGAAACCGGGTAACGCCTCATTTTGGAGTGCGCATTTTAGATAAGGACGGAAAAGAAATCAAAGAATTTGCTTATGAAGAGGGAGAACGGATCGTTTCAGAAGAAACGTCCGAGACTATGCAGGCCCTTCTGGAGGGAGTGGTCAGAGAAGGGTCGGGGAAAAACGCTTATATTGAAGGATACCATATAGGAGGAAAGACAGCTACCTCTCAGACGCTTCCCAGAAGCGCCAACAAATACATTTCTTCCTTTATTGGATTTGCGCCTGCGGACGATCCCCGGATCCTGGGCATGTGTGTGATCTATGATCCTCAGGGGATCTATTATGGAGGGACGATCGCGGCGCCGGTCATGGGGGATATCTTCCAGAATATATTCCCCTATCTTGGCATTGAAAAAGAATAGAAAATGAAGTATACTATGTAAGATTGAAGGTATGACAGACATTTTTCAGGAAAAGAAACAAAAGAAGTAAGAGGTGTATTATGGATTATACGGTATTTATCCCGGTGCTGATCGCGTTTGCGTTAAGCGTGGTCATGGGTCCGGTGATCATTCCAATCTTAAGAAGGCTGAAAATGGGGCAGACAGAGAGGGAGGATGGCGTAAAATCGCATTTAAAAAAAGCGGGGACCCCTACCATGGGAGGAGTGATCATCCTTCTCAGTGTGGTGATCACATCGCTGTTTTACATCCGGGATTACCCGAAGATCATACCAATCCTTTTTGTAACGCTGGGATTTGGTTTGATCGGATTCTTGGATGATTATCTGAAGGTGGTCATGAAGCGCTCAGACGGGTTATTTCCCAAACAAAAGATGGCCCTGCAGATTGTAGTGACAGCCGTATTTGCTTTCTATATGGTCCGGTTTACCGATGTTTCCCTTGCTATGCTGATCCCATTTACCGGCGGGAAATATCTGGATATCGGATGGCTTGCCATTCCACTTATGTTCTTCGCGGTGATCGGAACCGTAAACGGCACAAATTTTACGGACGGCCTGGATGGCCTGGCTTCCAGTGTGACTGTTTTGGTCGCTACTTTCTTTACCGTGGTAGCTATCGGGACCGGAAGCGGGATCGAGCCTGTTACCTGCGCGGTAGTGGGGGCGCTCCTTGGATTCCTTCTGTTTAATGTGTATCCGGCAAGTGTGTTTATGGGAGATACCGGTTCTCTGGCGCTGGGAGGATTTGTGGCCTCCACGGCGTATATGCTCCAGATGCCTATTTTCATCCTGATCGTAGGCTTGATCTATCTGGTGGAGGTTCTCTCGGTCATGATCCAGGTGACATATTTTAAGAAGACGGGAGGAAAGCGGATCTTTAAGATGGCGCCGATCCATCATCATTTCGAACTGTGCGGATGGTCAGAGACCAGAGTGGTGGCGGTATTTTCTATTATCACAGCCCTTCTTTGTCTGGTGGCTCTGATGGCGATGTAAGAGAAAGGATAGAAGCTATGATAGATACAAAGGGAAAGAACGTGCTGGTATTTGGGTCTGGCATCAGCGGAACGGCGGCGGCAGGACTTCTGGAAGAAACAGGAGCGTCTGTGACGCTCTACGATGGGAATCAGGATCTGGATATCCAGAAGTTAAAAAGCCAGCTTGGGATGGATACATCGGTGAGGATCGTACTTGGGACATTTCCGGAAGAAATCCTGGACTGTCTGGATCTGGCTGTCTTAAGTCCGGGCGTGCCCACGGATCTGCCGGCAGTAAAAGAAATGGTGTCCCGGAAGATCCAGGTGATCGGGGAGGTGGAGCTTGCGTACGCCTTTGGGAAAGGAGATGTCCTGGCGATCACAGGAACCAACGGAAAGACTACGACCACAACTCTTCTGGGGCAGATCATGAAGCGCTTCCAGGAGGATGTATTCGTGGTCGGCAATATCGGAAACCCCTATACCCTGGCGGCGAAAGAGATGACGGAACACTCCATCACGGTGGCGGAAATGAGCAGTTTCCAGCTGGAGACGATCCGGGAATTCCACCCGAAAGTCAGCGCCATCTTAAACTTCACGCCGGACCATCTGAACCGGCATCATACGATGGAAGCTTATGTGAACGCAAAGAAGAATATCGCGAAAAATCAAACCGAAGAAGATTACTGCATCCTGAACTATGAGGACGCAAGGACGAGAGAATTTGGGGAGAATGTAAAAGCACAGGTTCTATATTTCAGCAGTCAGCGTAAACTAGAAAGAGGAATCTATTTAGACCAGGGTTCTATTATTTACAAAAACCCAGACGAAGTGGAGATCTGTAAGGTCGATGAGCTTCAGATCCTGGGGACCCACAACTATGAAAATGTAATGGCGGCGGCTGGAATGGCGGCTGTTTACGGGGTCCCGGTCCAGGTGATCCGGGAGGCGGTGCTTGCCTTTAAAGGAGTGGAGCATAGGATTGAATTTGTGGCGGAAAAGAATGGAGTCGTCTATTACAATGATTCCAAGGGGACGAATCCGGATGCCGCTATCAAGGCCATTCAGGCAATGAACCGTCCGACGGTGCTGCTGGGCGGCGGGTATGATAAGGATTCGGAATACACGGAGTGGATTCAGGCTTTTGGCGGGAAAGTAAGGAAGCTGATCCTGCTGGGAGAGACAAGGGAGAAGATCGCCCAGGCCGCGGAAAGCTGCGGGTTCCATGATTATGTGATGGCAGACGGCTTTGAGGAAGCGGTGCGTCTGGCGGCAGATACGGCAAAGAAAGGAGAAGCGGTGCTGCTGTCTCCGGCCTGCGCAAGCTGGGATATGTTTCCAAACTATGAGGTACGCGGAGAGAAATTCAAAGAGATTGTAAATTCCTTATAAGGAGTGCATAGAAGATTGACACAGCCAAAAAAGAGGAAGTATGATCTGACTCTTCTGGCCGCTCTGGGGGTGCTGGTCGTCTTTGGGCTGGTGATCCTTTACAGTACCAGCGCCTATAATGGAGAGGTCAAGTTTCACGACTCTTTTTATTATCTGAAAAAACAGGTGTTTGCCACACTGCTGGGAATCTTGGGGATGTTTCTGGTAGCGAATATGGATTATCATGTGTGGAAGCATGCGGCCGTTCTTGGATATCTGACGGCGTTGGTCCTCTCAGTGGCGGTCCTGTTTATAGGAGAAGAATACAATGGGTCCAAAAGATGGCTTTCTTTGGGCCCTTTTTCTTTTCAGCCGTCAGAGTTCGCTAAAGTGGCGGTAGTTCTTTTCCTGGCCTGGATCGTGACGAAAAATATCAAAAACATGGGGAAAATGGGAACCCTTCTAAAAATTATGATATCGATCCTTCCCATCGTGGGGCTGGTGGGAGCCAGCAACTTGAGTACGGCTGTCATTATCCTGGGGATCGGGGTGATCCTGGTATTCGTGGCAAGCCCTAAATACAGTCCTTTTCTCTTAATGGGCGCGGCGGGGACCGGATTCATGGCGGTTTTTCTAGCCCTGGAAAGCTATCGTCTGGAGAGACTGGCCATCTGGCGCAACCCAGAAGCCTACGAGAAGGGCTACCAGACCCTTCAGGGACTTTACGCCATTGGTTCTGGCGGCCTGTTTGGCCGGGGATTGGGAGAGAGCGTCCAGAAGCTGGGATTTGTGCCGGAAGCTCAGAACGATATGATCTTTTCCATAATCTGCGAAGAATTGGGGTTGTTTGGCGCGGGATTTGTGCTGCTGTTATTTCTGATCCTGATCTGGAGGTTCTTTGTGATCGCCTCCAGGGCCCCGGACTTGTTTGGCGCCCTGATCGCGGCCGGAGCTATGGCACATATGATGATCCAGGTGATCTTAAATATAGCGGTGGTCACAAACACCATACCCAATACCGGGATCACCCTGCCCTTCATCAGCTACGGGGGAACCTCAGTCGTCTTCTTGCTGCTGGAAATGGGGCTTGTGCTGAGCGTATCAACGGTGATACAATGAACGCAAGCCGTGAAGCTAAAGGAGCGAAGCGCGGTGTTAGATATAAGATAAGGGGCAGCAAAGAGAGGAGTATATATGGAAACAAAAGAACATTTGGAAGAGCGGCCCAGGAAAAGGAGGAAGAAAAAGAGCCATAGAGTATATGCCTTTTTTGTGATCCTTTTTGGGCTTGCCATTATTATACTGACGATTTTACTGCTTTTTCACGTGCAGAAGATTGAAATACGAGGAAACCAGTACTGCACGGATAAGGAGATATCAGAAGCGGTACAAAATGACAAGTTTTCCCGCAATTCTCTGTATGTGATCGGCAAGTATCTTCTGGGAAAAGGAGAACAGCCGGCCTGCCTGGAGAGCATGAAGGTTGGGCTGAGCACGCCCTGGACTTTGCGGGTGACGGTGAAAGAAAAAGAAATCGTAGGGTATATCTACGATAACCAGGATTACGCTTATTTTGACAAGGAAGGCCTGGTGGTGAAAAAGGACACTTCTTATATTGAGGGAGTTCCGCTTGTGAAGGGCATTGAAGTGAAAGAAGTAAAATTGTATCAGTCTTTGGAGAGTGAGAATTCTCAGATTTTTGAAGAAATTTTAGAAGCGTCCAATGAATTGAAGAAAAATGATCTCTCCACGGAAAAGATCATCTGTCAGGACAGCAGGATCTATCTTTTTATCGGAAAGATCTGTATCAGTCTGGGAAATCATGTGACCCCGGAGAAGGTGGCGCAGATTGCTCCGATCTTGGAAAAACTGGAGGGAAAAGAGGGAACCCTGCATTTGGAAAGCTATTCGGAGGGACAGGAGACGATCACCTTTGATGTGGGGGAATTTCCGGAAGGAATTTCTGAGGAAATTTCGGAAGAAAATTAAGAAAAATCCTGGAATTCTATTGATATTTTGTACAAAAGTCTATATTATAGATTATATATGGCAAAGTGTATTTTTACACTTTGTCTATGGGATGTATAAATAATAAGGATAACGAAGGAGGAGAAACCCTTGCTAGAGATTAAGACAAACGAATCGGAAGCGGCGGCAAAAATAATTGTTTGTGGAGTCGGCGGCGGCGGGAACAACGCAGTGAACCGTATGATCGATGAGCAGATTGCCGGTGTGGAATTTATAGCGATTAATACAGATAAACAGGCACTGCAGTTATGTAAAGCTCCGACGCTTATGCAGATCGGGGACAAGATCACCAAAGGGCTTGGAGCTGGAGCCAGGCCGGAAGTAGGAGAGAAAGCGGCGGAAGAAAGCGCGGAAGAGATATCAGCGGCGCTCAAAGGAGCGGATATGGTATTCGTTACCTGCGGTATGGGCGGCGGAACAGGAACAGGGGCTACGCCTGTAGTGGCGCGTATCGCCAAAGAACAGGGAGCCTTGACGGTAGGCGTTGTGACAAAACCCTTCCGTTTTGAATCTAAGACACGTATGAACAACGCGCTTCAAGGGATTGAAAAGCTGAAAGAAAATGTAGACACTCTGATTGTTATCCCGAATGATAAACTTCTTGAGGTGGTGGACAGGCGTACCACCATGCCGGAAGCCCTGAAGAAAGCGGATGAAGTGCTTCAGCAGGGTATCCAGGGCATCACAGACCTGATCAATGTACCGTCTCTGATCAATCTGGATTTCGCGGATGTTCAAACGGTTATGACGGATAAAGGAATCGCACATATTGGTATCGGACAGGGACGAGGCGATGATAAAGCGCTTGAGGCAGTGAAACAGGCAGTTGCCAGCCCGCTCCTTGAGACCACCATCGCTGGCGCATCTCATGTGATCATCAATGTATCCGGTGATATTACCCTGATGGATGCATCCGATGCGGCAGAGTACGTACAGGATCTTGCGGGAGAAGATGCAAATATTATCTTCGGCGCGATGTATGATGATTCCAGAGCGGATGAGGCTACGATCACAGTGATCGCCACAGGTCTTCACAATGTGGGAGGAAGCGCCTCTAAACTGAAATCCAGATTGGAACATCCAAGAACAGGCTCTACAGTTTCTCAGGGAAGTTTTGAGAAACATTCGGCTTCCAGCCAGCGTCCGGCGGCTGCGCGTTCTCCGCAGCTGGATATCGGACTGGCTTCTGGAAAGAGCGCGGCGGGGAGCAATGCGACCAGGAGAGCGCCGGGCGGAACCGCGCCTTCGCTGGAGACGCCGAGAACCCCAACCAGTAAAGTAAAGGAACAGTCCATCAAGATTCCAGATTTCTTTAAAAAGTAATATTGTTCTTCTTAAGAGACCAGACCTTGTGAGAGGCTCTGGTCTCTTTTTCTGTCGAAAAAAATCTTTTCCCTGCTCCCATCATATGACAAAATCTTTTTTTCCACCCTCGTATAATAAGTCTTGCCTACATACCAAATCGATTTAGTATCAAAGGAGAAAGAAGGTAAAGCGTGTACTATGAATTATACATAGACGTGTTTTTTCTTGTGAATTTCATGATGGATGCGATTTTGCTAGAGATTGTCAGGAAGGTCCTGAAATGTCCTGCCACACATGGAAGGGTTTTCCTGGGAGCCGCGGTGGGAGCGCTGGGCACCTGTATTGTCGTGCTGCTTCCAATCCCATATGCTGTTATTAAATTCATCATGTTTCATGGGCTGGTTAATATTATCATGCTGAAAACAGGACTCAGGACAAAGTGGGACAGAAACTTCTGGAAAGCCTTAGTTTTGCTATATATCAGCGGTTTCCTTGTGGGAGGGATCTTGGAAAGCCTGTGGCCTTATACCAGAACGACAGGAATCTTCTTTGGCTTCGCGGTGTTGAGTTACTATGGAGCGATGGGAATCTGGAATCTTCTGAAATATCTGGCAAGACAGGAGCATTATCGCTGTGAAGTTATACTCTGCCGGGGAGACAGAACCTGCAGAGTAAGGGCTGTTATCGATACAGGAAACAGCCTGCGTGATGGGCAAAGCGGAAAGCCGGTGAGCATCATTGACCAGGAGACGGCGGATCGTCTGGGAGAATGGAGACAGACAATAGGAATTCGATTTATTCCTTATCACGCGATCGGAACCAAAGAAGGGGCGCTGCCCGTATTCCAATTAGACAAAATGGAGATATTGGGAGAGCGGGAGATCTGTGTTGAGAAGCCTTTGGTAGCCGTATATGAGGAAATCTCGTCGGATGATTATGGGATGATCCTGAATCCTGATGTTTTATAGGAGGAATAAAAATGATCATAAAAGTAGCTGTACCACATCAATTTAAGCTGAAAGTAATTCCGGATTTTCGTACGCTGTTTTTTTCAGATAAAAAGGATATCCACTATATCGGAGGCTCAGAGATCCTCCCGGCGCCTCTGGAGACGGAGGAAGAGGCCAGACAGATCCGGAGGCTTGGAACAGAGGAAGAAGAACAGGCAAAGAAGATCCTGATCGAACATAATCTGAGGCTGGTGGTATACATAGCGAAGAAATTCGATAATACGGGCGTGGGAGTGGAAGATCTGATCTCCATCGGGACCATTGGACTGATCAAGGCGATCAACACCTTTAATCCAGGGAAGAAGATCAAGCTTGCCACCTACGCGTCCCGCTGTATTGAAAACGAGATCCTCATGTATCTCCGGAGAAATAATAAGACGCGGATGGAAGTCTCCATCGATGAACCGCTGAATGTGGATTGGGATGGAAATGAACTGCTGCTGTCCGACATTCTGGGTACGGAGGAAGACACCATTTACAAAGATCTGGAAAACGAAGCGGAGAGAAAGCTTCTGGTGCGGGCGATCGGGCGGCTGACTGGAAGAGAGCGGACCATTATCCAGATGCGGTTTGGCCTTGGGACGCCTGACGGAGAAGAAAAGACCCAGAAGGAAGTGGCGGATATGCTGGGAATCTCCCAGTCTTACATTTCCAGACTGGAGAAAAAGATCATGCAGAGGCTGCGCAGAGAGATGGTAAAGTATTCGTAGCCATCCGCCAAAAAAGGTGCTACAATAAAAGAAAGAAAGGGGCTTTGCGTATGAAACTTTTTTTTATTGGAGCAGACCATGAGGTTACCGGAAGCTGCCATATGATCGAGGCCTGCGGAAAACATATCCTGGTTGACTGCGGCATGGAACAGGGACCGGATCTGTACGAAAACCAGGAGATACCGGTCCAGGCGTCAGACATAGACTATATCCTTCTGACACACGCCCATATCGATCATTCCGGAAAGATTCCGATGCTGTGCAAGGAAGGTTTTCGCGGAGATATTGTTTCTACTTTTGCGACGGCAGATCTGTGCAGCATCATGTTACGTGACAGCGCCCATATCCAAGAGTTTGAGGCTCAGTGGAGGAATCGGAAAGCCAAAAGAAGCGGAGCGGCTCTTTATGAACCTCTCTATACCATGGAACATGCGGAGGCGGCGATCCAGCTTTTGAATCCCTGTGACTATGGGCAGAAGATCAAGCTGTGTGAAGGCGTGGAAGTACGGTTTACCGATGTGGGCCATCTCCTAGGTTCCGCCGCGGTGGAAGTGTGGATCACGGAAGATGGGATCACGAAGAAGATCGTATTCTCCGGAGACGTGGGGAATCTGTCCCAACCAATCATCAAGGATCCCAAGCCAGTCAGGGAAGCGGATTATATCGTGATCGAATCCACCTATGGAGACCGGCTTCATGGGACGGAGCGGCCGGATTATGTGGGGAATCTTACCAGGATATTAAAGGAGACCTTCGACCGGGGAGGAAACGTGGTGATTCCTTCCTTTGCTGTAGGACGGACCCAGGAGCTCCTCTATTTCTTCCGTGAGATCAAGGAAAAGGGCCTGCTTCCTCAGTATCAGAATTTTGAAGTATATGTAGACAGTCCGCTGGCGATCGAGGCTACCAATGTATTTAATAAGAACGTAAAATCCTGTTTTGATGCGGAGGCTATGGAACTGGTGGAAAAAGGGATCAATCCTTTGATCTTCCAGGGACTGCGTACAACCATCACATCGGACGAGTCTAAGATGATCAATTTTAATGAGCGCCCCAAAGTGATCTTGTCAGCTTCGGGAATGTGCGAGGCGGGACGGATTCGGCATCATCTCAAGCATAATCTGTGGAGGAAGGAAAGCACGATATGCTTTGTCGGTTACCAGGCGGCAGGGACCCTTGGACGGAAGCTGCTGGAAGGAGCGGATTTGGTCAAACTTTTTGGCGAGACGGTGGAAGTAAACGCTCACATTGAGAGTCTGCAGGGGATCAGCGGTCATGCGGATAAAAACGGACTTTTGGGATGGCTGGAAGGTTTCCAGAAAACTCCGGAGCATGTGTTTGTTGTACATGGAGAAGATGAAGTGACAGACCGGTTTGCCCAGACGATAGAAGAGCGATTTGGCTGGTCCGCGTTTGCGCCTTATTCCGGAGGATGTGTTGATCTTGCGACAGGAGAGATCTTGTCAGAAGGTGTAAGGGAACCGAAGAAGGAGATGAAGCCTGCAAGAGTCAAAAGCAGGGATATCTTTGAGCGGGTTGTGGCCGCGGCAAAACGGCTGTTGGAAGTGGTTTACAAGAACGAGGGACTGGCAAATAAGGAGCTGGTCAAATTTGAGTCCCAGATCCAGAATCTTGCGGATAAGTGGGACAGGGAGGATTAAGAGCGCGGCTGGTTTTGATCGTGAAAAAGCGCTTTAGGACAAAGAAAGAGACAGGCGAAAGCCATACCACCATGGCTTGCGCCTGTCTCTTTTTAGTAAGAACTAAATGGTCTTACATCTGCGCGTGAAGTTCCCCCACGTTCAGAGCGTAGTCGCCAATTCTCTCGAAATCGGTCAGAAGCTCGGAGAAAAGGATGCCGGATTCTGCTTTGCAGTCTCCTTTTTTGGCTCTCTTGATCTGGCGTTTCAGATACTTTTTCTCCATGTCATCCATCAAGGACTCGTATTTGGAGATAGTCTCCAACTGAGAAGATGGGGAAGTAGCATCTGTAAAGTCGATCACTTCCAGAATCTTCATGCTGACCTGTTTCATCTTCTTGATCTCTGTACGTGCGTTGTCCGAGAAAGAAATGTTCCATTTTTTCATATTTTTGGTATATTCAGCAATATTCATGGCGTGATCGCCGATCCGCTCAATATTGCTGATGATCATATAATAATTATTGATCCGGCGGCTGTCGGCCTCTGACATTTCCACAGACATCAGATGTACGATATATTTTGAGATTTCTGTGTTCAGGAAGTCGATATAATCTTCTGTTTCCTCAATCTCTTCAATAGAGACGTCCTCCCCTTTTAGCAGAGCGTTGTAGCTGGTTTCAACGTTTTCTTTTACCTTATCCAGCATCCTGGATACTTCCCGCTGGATCTGAGAAATGACCAGAGCGGCATGTCCAACCGGATAATTGCTTTCAAACGGAACAATGTATTTGAGCCGCTTGACCTGTTCGATTTCTTCTTCGCTTTCCGGAAGGATCCTGGTGGCCAGTTTGGCCATGTATGTTCCGAAAGGAAGGAGGATCAAAGTTGTAACAATGTTGAACGTTGTGTGTACGTTGGCAATCTGGGCCACTGGGTCAGAAGTCAGGCCCTCCATAAAGGAGACGAACGGAGTGACCAGAGTGATGATGGTAAAAATGATGGTCCCGATGATATTGAACATCAGGTGGATAATGGTCGTCCGTTTTGCGTTGGGGCGTGTACCAATGGAGGCCAGGACGGCAGTGATGCAAGTACCGATATTTTGGCCAAATAAGATGAAGACCGCGCTGGACAGAGGGATCGTTCCTGTGGCTGCCAATGCCTGCAGGATACCAACTGATGCGGAAGATGATTGGATCAGGGCAGTAAATACCGCGCCGATGGCGATTCCAACCAGCGGATTGCTGAAGGTAGTCATAAAGTGGATAAAAGTTTCAGAATCCTGCAGAGGCGCCATGGCGTCTCCCATCATCTCCATTCCGATGAATAGCACGCCTAAGCCGGCAAAAATAGAACTGATATGCCGGACTTTTTCATTTTTCACAAACATAATGCAGGCAACGCCTAAAAATGCGATCAAAGGAGCAATCGCGCCAATATCCAGAGCGATCAGCTGTCCGGTGATAGTGGTTCCAATATTGGCTCCCATGATGACCCATACCGCCTGATTCAAAGTCATCAGACCTGTGTTTACAAAGCCTACGACCATTACTGTGGTAGCAGAAGAAGACTGGATCACAGCGGTGATAATGGCGCCTACCAGAACCCCCTTGATCCGGTTAGAAGTCAATTTTTCTAAGATCTGTTTCATTTTGTTTCCCGCTGCTGTCTCAAGACCGTTGCTCATCATCTGCATTCCATAGAGGAAAAGAGCGAGCCCTCCAAGCAGCATCAGGATATCACTTGTTTTCATGATCATTCTCCTTTAGATTTTGGATTTAACATATTCTTTACGAAACCTTAACAATTATAGCATGGAGGATAGAAGGTTGCAATCATTTGTCAAGGGCTAAAACTTTTTTTATTTTTCCGGGGCGGGAATAACCAATGTCCATCTGGAGAAGAATTCTACTAGACATAAAATTTGGATCAGATCCAGCAAGGAGGTTCTTTGGATGGCACAGGGAAAAGTGGAGATATGCGGAGTCAACACAGCCAGGCTTCCGGTTTTGAGAGAGGAAGAAAAGGAAGCGCTGTTTGAACGGATAAAAGAGGGGGACCAGGAGGCGAAAGAGGAATATATCAAAGGAAATCTGCGGTTGGTGCTCAGTGTGATCAAACGGTTTGGAGCCAGCGGCGAAAACCCGGACGACCTTTTCCAGATTGGCTGTATCGGGCTCATTAAAGCGGTAAATAACTTTAATACAGAATTAGATGTGAAATTCAGCACCTACGCAGTGCCGATGATCATTGGAGAGATCCGCCGCTATATGAGGGACAATAATTCTATCCGGGTAAGCCGTTCTTTAAGAGATACGGCCTATAAGGCGATCTACGCGAAAGAAAATTTTGTACGGCAGCATCTGAAAGAGCCAACTGTGCAGGAAATTGCCGAGGAGATCGGAATCTCCAAAGAAGATATCGTATTTGCCCTGGACGCCATCCAAGTCCCTATGAGCCTTCAGGAGCCGGTCTACAACGATGGAGGCGATGCTCTCTATGTAATGGACCAGATCAGCGATACAAAAAATAAGGAAGAAAAATGGGTGGAGAACCTATCCCTGGAAGCGGCTATGGAACATCTGGACGAGCGGGAGAGACATATCATAAAACTGCGGTTCTTTGGCGGAAAGACGCAGATGGAAGTGGCGGAAGAGATCAAGATCTCACAGGCTCAAGTCAGCAGACTGGAGAAAAACGCCTTGAAGACCATGCGCCAGTATCTCAATTAGGGACAGGGCATTTTTAATTGGGGCCGGGGGATTTTTAAAAATCCCCCGGCCCCAATTGATGCTTGAAATTTAATACCATTCATACTATCATGGGGTCATGGAGGATTTAGACATGAGGACAGCTTACATTTTTGATTTAGATGGAACTCTTGCGAACACAATGGAATCGTTGATATATTCGGTAAAGGCAACTCTGCGGGAGATGGGGCTTGCCAAGATCACGGATGAGCAGTGCAGGCGGTTTGTTGGAAATGGCGCCAGGTATCTTATGGATCACGCGATCCGGGCAGCCGGGGATGAAAAGGGAGAGCGGCTGGAGGAGGCCATGCAGGTATACGGGCGCATATTTGACGCCAACTGTACATATCATGTAACACCTTATGAAGGTATGGAGGAAGTGCTGAAGGAGTTAAAGGGAAAGGGAATCAAACTTGCGGTGCTTTCCAACAAGCCTCACAGGCAGACGGTAAAGGTTGCTCATGGAGTGTTTGGCGAAGCGCTTTTTGACTATATCCAGGGACAGAGAGACGATATTCCAAGAAAGCCAGATCCGGCAGGAATCTATCGGATTCTGGAGAAGCTTCAGGTGCCTGCGGAACAGTGCGTGTATGTAGGGGACTCTGAGGTGGACCTGGAAACAGGGAAGCGGGCAGGCGTTCTTACTATCCCTGTTGGATGGGGATTTCGGACCCGGCAGGAATTGGAAGAGGCGGGAGCCGCAGGAATCCTGGAACGGACAGAGGAACTGCTGCGGTTTGCGGAAAAATAGGAAAAAAAGGTTCAAAGAATAAAAAGACCAGAAAGGAGGGGAAGCAGCTATGTATGAATATGATGAGGAGTGTCTGAATACGTTTCTGAGGCTTCAGTCCCAGCTCTTCGATGAGCCGGTGGCAGAGACGCCGGAGGAAGCGGAAGCTTTCCTTGAGGACTGTATGGCGGTGGTGGCAGACAGCCTGGAAGAGGTCTGTCAGTTTTTTGAAGAGGAAGGATTGGACACAGAAGGAATGTCTCCGGAAGAAATCGAAGATGCGGCGGAAGTGTTTGCGCTGTCGGACGGAAGATATCTGATCGTGGAAGGCTGAGAAGACAAGGCCGAAGGAAGAAAAAGGAGGCGCGGCCGCCGGTTGCAGGCAGGACGCAGGCCTCCTTTCTTGTTCTTATTCTTGAATCTTTCCCTTTTCCAGCGCTTCTGCGATGGCGTTGACGATCACTTGGGAGGTGTAGGGACTTTCCTGGGAAAGCTGGACTCCTTCCAAAGATTGATTTTCGTAGACTTGTTCCGCGATGTTTTCAATCTCCGGCTGGATCAGAGGATACATGGCGGCCACCGTTTCATCCAGGTTGGAAAACCGGATGGAGTTGATATGAGATTCATCCACGGTGACTTCCACCTCGAGCGCTGTGTTATTCAGCGATACGGTGGAAGTGTAGACGCCAGGCGCGTATTTTGCTTCTTCCGTCTGGGCCCCTTTATTCTTTGGAAGAAACATAAACAAAAGCAGTAAGATCAGCAAGACCGCCAGGACGGCAAATACTGCGGTGTAAATGATTTCTTTCATATGAAGTACGATGATTTTGGTTTTGGAACTCATAAAGACCTCCTATGTCCTAATAATATCCTGGAATCCAAGTTCGCTTTCTATAATGTATGAGAAAAGGATGAAAATTATTCATACAGGTTTTTACGTGACAAATGGAAGCGGTTCCTGTAGAATGTATAAGAGAAAAAATGAAAGGTGAGAGATATGTTTATAATAGCGGGACTTGGAAACCCTACGCTTAAGTATGAAGGAACCCGGCATAACGCGGGATTTGATGTCATAGATGTTCTTGCGGACAAATATAATATTTCTGTAGACGGAAGAAAAGCAAGAGCCTATATTGGAAAGGGAATCATTGGAGGAAGCAAGGTGATCCTGGCAAAACCCCAGACTTATATGAATTTAAGCGGAGAGAGCATCCGGGGGCTGGTGGATTATTATAAGATCGACGCAGAGCAGCAGCTTCTCGTGATCTACGATGATATCAGCCTGGCGCCTGGTCAGCTCAGGATCCGGAAGAAGGGGAGCGCGGGCGGCCATAACGGGATCAAGAATATCATTGCCCATCTGGGAACCCAAATATTCCCGCGGATCAAGATGGGAGTGGGAGAAAAGCCCAAAGAATTTGATCTGGCGGACTATGTGCTGAGCCGTTTCTCGAAGGAGGAACGGGCGCAGATGGAAGAAGGGTATGAAAAGGCGGTAAACGCGGTGGAGATGATCCTGCAGGGAGAAATCGAGGCGGCGATGAATGAATATAATAGAAAAGTAAAACCGGGGGAGAATTGATATGCAGGCCTTGACCGGGCCGCTTAGGGAACTGGCGGAATTTGAAGAGATTGAAAAAAAGAAAAGAGAGGGAGCCGGAATGCTGCGCATTACTGGCTGTGTCCCGTCTCAAAAGACTCATATGATGTATGCGCTTAGCGATGGCTGTCCTTATAAAGTCATCGCTTGTTCCAGTGAGTCAAAGGCAAAGCAGGTCTACGAAGAATATCGGTTTGTAGATGGAGATACCTGGCTGTATCCGGCGAAGGACCTTCTGTTTTATCAGGCAGACTTAAGGAATAAAGCGTTGGTAAAACAGCGGATGGAAGTGCTTCAGGCAGTCTTGACCCGGAAGTCTTTGACGGTGGTGACCAGTTTTGACGCTTTCATGGATGTGCTGCTCCCAAGAGAAGTGCTGGCAGATCAGGCAGTGTACATCAGCGCGGAGAGCGTGGTGGACATGGGAGAATTGGAAAGAGAACTGTCCAGGATCGGCTACGACCGGGAGAGTCAGATCGAGGGTCCTGGACAGTTTGCCGTGCGGGGAGGGATCCTGGATATCTATCCCCTGACAGAAGAACTTCCTGTGCGTATTGAATTGTGGGGCGATGAAGTGGATTCCATCCGCTCTTTTGATGTGGAGACTCAGCGGTCTATTGAGAATCTCCAGGAAGTCTGGATCTATCCGGCCAGAGAATTCCCAGAAGAAGGGGAGCGGGGAGTGTCCTTCCTGGATTATTTTCCTGTGGAAGAAACCCTGCTTTTCCTAGATGAGCCGGCTCGGCTTTTGGAAAAGGGGCAGGGTGTAGAGGAAGAGTTTATAGAGGCCCAAAAACGACGGGTGGAAAATGGAATGGAGGTTTCCAACGAGGAAGCCAGGCTGTATACGACCAAAGAACTGACAGAGAAGATCAACGGTTACAGCAGCATAGGGATGTGCGCGTTGGATATGAAGGCAAAAGGCCTTGCCCAGCGGGATTCTTATTTGATACAGGCTAAAAGTGTGAATCCCTATAACAGCAGCTTCGACCTTCTGACCAGGGATTTAAAGAGGCTGAAGCGGAATGGATACCGGGTAGTGCTGCTGTCCGGTTCCCGGACCAGGGCCAGACGTCTGGCGGAAGACTTAAGAGATTATAATCTAAGCAGTTTTTACAGCGACGATATGGAACGTCAGGTCCTTCCAGGTGAGATCATGACGGCCTATGGACATGTAGGGGAAGGGTATGAGTATCCTCTGCTTAAATTTACGGTGATCTCAGAGACGGACATTTTCGGAAAAGTTAAGAAGAAGCGGAAGCGGAAAATTTATGAAGGGCGGAAAATCCAAGATTTTGCCCAGCTAAAGCCGGGAGACTATGTGGTCCACGAGAATCATGGTCTTGGAATCTATCAGGGGATTGAGAAGATCCAGGTAGATAAAGTAGCAAAAGACTACATGAAGATCTCCTACGCGCAGGGCGGGAATCTGTATATTCCCGCTACCCAGTTAGACTTGATCCAGAAATACGCCGGATCTGACGCGAAGAAGCCCAGGCTGAACCGGCTGGGGACTCAGGAGTGGACCAAGACCAAAAGCCGGGTCCGCGGGGCGGTCCGGGAGATCGCCAAAGACTTGGTGGAACTCTATGCGGCGCGGCAGAATCAGGAAGGGTACGCTTACGGAGAGGACACCGTCTGGCAGAAAGAATTTGAGGAAATGTTTCCATTTGAGGAGACTGAGGACCAGCTGTTGGCTATTGAAGCGGTGAAACGGGACATGCAGAGCCATCGGATCATGGACCGGCTGATATGCGGAGACGTGGGATACGGAAAGACGGAGATCGCCATCCGGGCCGCTTTCAAGGCGGTCCAGGAGAATAAGCAGGTGGTCTATCTGGTCCCTACCACTATTTTGGCTCAGCAGCATTATAATACGTTTCTTCAGCGGATGAAAGATTTTCCGGTCCGGGTGGATCTTCTGTGCCGGTTCCGGACCAGCGCTCAGCAGAAGAAGACCATTGAAGATCTAAAGAGGGGGCTTGTGGATATCGTTATCGGTACCCACCGGGTTTTAAGCAATGATGTGAAATTTAAAGATCTGGGGCTGCTGGTGATCGATGAAGAACAGCGATTTGGAGTGCAGCATAAAGAAAAGATCAAGAAATTAAAAGAAAATATAGACGTGATGACGCTGACTGCCACGCCTATTCCAAGGACACTCCATATGAGTCTGATCGGAATCCGGGATATGAGCGTGCTGGAAGAAGCGCCCGAGGACCGGCTCCCGATCCAGACCTATGTAATGGAGTACAATCCGGAGATGGTCCGGGAGGCTATTGAGAGAGAGTGCGCAAGGCAGGGACAAGTGTATTATGTATACAATCGGGTAGAGGATATTGATGAGGTGACGGCTAATATCCAGAAACTGGTGCCGGAATATACGGTAGCTTTTGCCCATGGTCAGATGAAAGAGCATGAGCTGGAGCGGATCATGTATGATTTTATCGGCGGTGAGATCGATGTGCTGGTATCCACTACTATCATTGAGACAGGACTGGATATTTCCAATGTGAATACCATGATCATCCATGACGCGGACCGCTTAGGCCTGTCCCAGCTCTATCAGCTGAGAGGGCGGGTAGGGCGTTCTGGGCGGATGGCGTATGCGTTCCTGTTGTACCGGAGAGATAAGCTGCTGCGGGAAGTGGCGGAAAAGCGCCTTGCCGCCATTCGGGAATTTACCGATCTGGGTTCTGGATTTAAGATCGCCATGCGGGATCTGGAGATCCGGGGAGCGGGCAATCTTCTTGGGGCGGAGCAGCACGGACATATGGAAGCGGTAGGATATGATCTGTACTGCAAGATGTTAAACGAAGCGGTCAAGCATTTAAAAGGCGAGATGGAAGAGGAAACCTACGCCACCACTATTGATCTGGATGTAGACGCGTATATTCCGGATTCTTATATTCCCAATGAATATCAGAAGCTGGATATCTACAAACGGATCGCCGCCATCGAGTCCCAGGATGAGATCGAAGATATGAGGGATGAACTTTTAGACCGGTTTGGAGACGTCCCCAAGAAGGTGGAAACACTGCTGGAGATCTCCGGGCTGAAAGCCCTGGCCCATGCCGCGTATGTGACAGAAGTGGAACAAAAGGGAGACGTCTACACCTTTGCCATGTATGAGAAAGCCAAGGCGGCCCCGCAGCGGATTCCGGCGCTGATCGAGTCGTTCAAAGGGGAATTGTCTTTCAAGGCGGACGCGGAGCATCCTGTCTTCTGTTATCAGAGAAAACGCAAGAGCGGCCGGGAGAAGGAAGCGGGCAGTCTGGAAATCGTGAAAAATGTGTTAATTGGGATAAAAGGATTGATTGCCCGCTGAAAACAGGCTATAATAAACAGGTTAGCAGGGTACTAAGGAGGTTTTATATTATTATGAAAAGGAAAGCGGTAATACTGCTTATGTCGGCTGTACTGGCAGCTGGAAGTCTGGCGGGCTGCGGTTCGCTAAATGAAGATGCGGTGGCGGTCAGTGTAAATGGAAATGAACTGACGGCAGACGTAGCGAATTTCTATGCCAGGTATATGCAGGCAGAGTATGAGACCTATTACGGAGCATATCTGGGAGAGGATATGTGGAATACAGAAGCGGAAGAAGGAGAGACTTATGAGGAGTCTGTAAAGAACGCGGCCAGGGAATCTCTGGAGGTTATGCTGCTGTGTGAGGAGCATATGAGCGATTATGATGTATCCTTAAGCGATGGGGAGAAAGAAGAGATCAGTAAGTTGGCGAAAGAATTTTCGGAAGCCAATTCTTTGGAAGATAAAGAGAAGGTATCTGGAAACGCGGATACGGTAGAACGGTTATTGACGCTGATGGCAGTTCAAAATAAGGTGCAGACAGCGATCGAGGCTCAGGCAGATACGGAAGTTTCTGACGATGAGGCCGCGCAGAAAGCGATGCAGTATGTATACTTTGCTTATACCACCACGGATGAAAGCGGAGCTGTCCAGGATCTTTCCGATGAGGAGAAGGAGACGGCGAAAGCAAATGCGGAAGCTTTTGTTCAAAGTGTGGCAGATGGAGCGGATTTCGCGGAAGCGGCGGAAGAATACAGCGGTGAACTAACAGAAGATACGTTTGATTCTGAATCCAATGTGCCTTCAGAAGAGGTTGTTGCTGAGGCGGATAAACTGGATGAAGGAGAGAATACCGGAGTGATCGAGACGGATGCGGGCTGCTACGTAGCCAAGGTGACCAGCCTCTTTGATGAAGAGGCTACGGAGACTAAGAAACAGCAGATCGTAGAAGAGCGTCAGACAAAACTCTATGAAGACACCTGCCAGGAATGGCGGGATGAGGCGGACATTGACGATCATGACGGTGTGTGGAAGAAGATTGATTTTGATGATCTAAGCGTTACGATCAAACAGTCTTCCGAAGAACCTTACGCGGACGAGGTCCAGACGGACGATCAGGTGGAGCAGGAATAGGAGGCAACAGAATGAGATAGGGAAGAAGTATACTTTGATTATCATTCTGGCTTGCGGGTATAAAAAATAAAAGAAGTGTGTAAGTTTTGGAGACAAAGCTTACGCACTTTTTTAGATTCGGACAGATGTGGAAGAGAGTGACCTTTGTTGTTTTAAGGCTATGTTTTCTGAAATAAAATTGTTAAAAAATAAATAAACAGAAAATATCACTAAAAAGGGTGACGACATTTTTGGAGACAGAGAATTACTATTAAGAAAACATGTTTGTCAATAAACAACAAAGGAGGGAAATGAAATGAAAAACCGTATTTTAGCATGTATTCTCGTCATCGTGATGCTAGCGGCCTGCGTAGGATGTTCCTCACAGGAGCAGGAAGACACTTCAGGGGAAGCGACAGGGGACGCGGGTGAAACGATCAGACTGGGTGTTTCCACACAGACATTCAGCATTTCCGTTTATGTCATGATGGAAGAAGCGGCATCTGCCCTGGGGAAAGAAAAGGGTGTTGAAGTGGAATGGCTTTCCTGCGATTACGATCCTACCAAGCAGACATCACAGGTGGAAAATTTCATCAGCCAGGGTTATGACGCTGTCTGTGTTGAACCGGTAATGCCGGAAACTGGGGATACATTGATCGAGATGTGCGAAGAGGCTGGGATTCCTGTCTTTACTCTGGAGACAATGGCAGCCACAAAAATTCCAGAAGTACATATTGTTGCGGATAGTGTCCGAGTTGGTGAAATGCAGGCTGAATATTTTATCGAGCAATGGGGGACT
This sequence comes from uncultured Mordavella sp., assembly GCA_902406105.1. Lineage (GTDB taxonomy): Bacteria > Bacillota > Clostridia > Lachnospirales > Lachnospiraceae > Massilistercora. Next base: position 35,310 of record CABPCP010000003.1, on the reverse strand, counting down.
GAGGAGCCTGCAAATGTAGTTGTCTTGAGCGCGACAAAAGGGGATCACATTGCGGAACTGATAACTGAAGGGGTGCTTTCTGTCCTGGAGCAGCATGACAATATCAATATAGTTATGCATCAGTGGTGCCAGAACTGGGATCCGGCAGTCGCTATGTCTCATATGGAGAATGCGATTTCAGCTAATCAGGGAGACATCCAGGCTGTCTTTGCAAACAATGATCAGATGGCAAATGGAGCGCTCAAAGCTGCTATCAATGAGGGCTGTGCAGAAGACTTATGGGTGATAGGAGCTGACTTTGATGAGGAAACCGTAGTCAATATACGCGATGGATACAACATGGCAACATTGGATAAGGGGGCGTATCTTCAGGGAGAAAGGATTGTTGAGGTGGCTTTACAGTTGGCAAACGGAGAAGAACCTACCTCTGATGGAATGGACGGGGATACAAAATGCTGGTTTACACCGATCACAATGGTGGATGCAGATAATCTGGAAGAAATGGTAGAAACTAAATTTCCAGATCTTGCACAGTAGTTGTATCATGGGGAGCTGCTTATCTAGGATAGGCGGCTCTCTCTAAGCTGTCATGGGGTATATTCAGATTCGATTAATGGAGTGATCTTATGTCTTATATTTCTTTTAAAAACATATCAATCCGGTTTGGTGTTGTGCAAGCGTTAAAAAATGTTACCTTTGACGTTCCCAAAGGCGTCGTCTTAGGATTATGTGGCGAGAATGGCGCGGGAAAATCTACATTGGCCAAGATATTAGCCGGGGTCTATCCAAGCAAAATGTACGAGGGAAGGTTGGCTGTAAACGGAAAAGAATGTGCGTTCTCAAACGTTCTTGAGGCAGAGAAAGCAGGGGTTGGAATCGTCCATCAGGAGTTGAACCAATTCTCCTACATGACGGTTGCGGAGAATATATTTATGTGTTCAATGCCCAATAAAATAGGGCTTGTAGAAAAGGAGAAGATGTATGAAAAAGCCCAGGAGCTGTTGGATGATTTTGATATTGGCGTCAAAGCTTCGCAAAAATTAGATACGCTTAGCATCAGCAAGCGGCAGATGGTAGAGATTGTCAAAGCAATATCGAAAAATTGCAGCGTGATTGTTTTCGATGAGGCGACCAGTTCTCTTACAGAGAATGAGACAAAAAGCCTGTTTGAAATGATCAGAAATCTGCGTGCCAAGGGAGTTACGATGATCTATGTATCTCATAAAATGAATGAGATATTTGAAATCTGCGACCAGGTAGTGGTCCTTAAAGACGGCGAATATATCAATAGCGGCGCGGTGAAAGAGGTGGACCATGATATTTTGGTAAAGTGGATGACAGGAAGAGAGCTAAAGAATATGTTTCCGGAATACCAGGAATACAGAGGTGAGGAAAAGGTCCTAGAAGTAAAAAACTGGAATGTAAAAGAAAAAGGAAAAGAAATCCTTAAAGACATCAGTTTTGACCTCAAGAAGCAGGAAATCATCGGATTTTACGGACTTGTAGGAGCGGGCAGGACGGAGCTGATGGAATCTATATTTTGCGGCAATGAGAAGCATTCGACGGGAGAATTATTTCTTCACGGTGAAAAAGTGGCGATCAGAAATGTGGCGGACGCTATTAAGCATGGTGTTGGGATGGTCACAGAAGACCGGCGGATCACGGGGCTTGTCCTTTCCCATTCGGTCCAGTCCAACCCGGCTCTCGCATCACTGGATGAGTTCAGTGATCGTTTCAAATTCATAAAAAATAAAGAGTTGACCGAGCAAGTAAAAAAAATTACGGATTACCTAAAACTAAAGGTGCCTGATAACAATTATCCTGTGAATAAGCTTTCTGGAGGAAACCAGCAGAAAGTCGTTCTGGCTAAGTGGCTGTTGTCAAATCCGGAGATTTTGATTTTGGACGAGCCGACTCGGGGAATTGACGTTGGAACAAAAGTGGAGATTTATTTTATGCTGCGTGAAATGGTAAAAGCAAATATGTCAATCATTGTTGTTTCCAGTGAGTTGCTGGAATTGATGGGAGTTTGTGACAGAATCTATATCATGCGTGAAGGAACGATAGCAGGCTGTGTCCTCAGAGAGGAGTTTGATGAAGAAAAGTTCGTCAGCGCCGCGATTTGACGAAGCCTGCAGATATAAACTGTAAGAATATGGAATGAAAGAGGATTGATCGATGAGTGAAGTGAAAAAACTTAAACTGAATATTTCATGGAAAGACTATACTTCCTACATAGGTCTGATCATATTGGTCATATTGTCATGTATACTTTCCGATAATTTTTTGACAACAGTCAATATTGTAAACATCTTTAAGCAAGTCGTAGTAGCCAGCAGTCTTGCAATGGGAATGACATATGTGATCCTGCTGGGTGGAATCGATATTTCTGTTGGAAGTGTGATAGCGCTGTTTGGGACAATGACCGCGTTTTTATTGCAGGATATGGGATGGATTCCGGCAGTGCTGATCTGCCTGGCCGCCGGCGTGGTAATGGGAGGGTTCCATGGCATCATGGTCGCTCATTTTGGCGTCGCACCATTTATTGTAACGCTGGCCGGACAAACGGCGTACAAAGGACTGGCACTCCTCCTTACGAATGCGGCGGCTGTCAAGATTGATGATCCGACATTTCTTGCGATAGGCGCAGATAATATACCGGTGACTGGCACGATCGCCATTTTTGTGGCGGTAATTTTGTGGAACCTGTATTCCGCGCTTATACGTAAGAAAAGACGAGGGCTGAAAGAAATAGGATACTGTGTCTTTACTTCCCTTGTGCTGGCTGCCGCGGGGCTTTTGTTCTGCCAGTATGGAGGACTGCCGATCTGTGTCCTGATCGTAGGGATCCTGTATTTGATCCTTTCTACGCTATTGAATGATACGGTATGTGGAGCGGAATTATACGCGATCGGTGGAAATATTTTTGCCGCCAAGATGGCCGGCGTCAAGACGAAGAAAAGAACGATCACTGCGTATGTGATCTGTTCCTTCTGTGCGGCGGTGGGAGCAATTCTGACAGCCTCCCGGCTTGGGAGCGGCGCACCGCAGTCCGGTACACTAGGAGAGATGGATGCGATAGCCGCAGTCGTTGTAGGTGGAACGAGCATGACGGGCGGTGTAGGCAAAATCAGAGGAACTATCGTAGGTGTATTCCTGATAGGTGTATTGAATAATATGTTTTCTCTTCTGGGAGTCTCCGCCTATATGCAGCAGATATTCAAAGGCGTGATCATTCTGGCGGCTGTCCTCCTGGATATCCAGCTAAACAAGGAATCAAAGTAAGGAAGCTTAGGAAATCATCAGAAGTGATGATTACGTCAGAAAAAGACGCTGATAGAATGAGTACAACACAACCAGAATCTTATAAATCGAAAGAAAGGATGATAAAAATGGAAGCTAAAAAACCAGTATCACAGTGTATCGCGAATCTTTGCTATCCAGATATCGAAGAGCATCTCAAGACAAACGATCTGATCGTTATCCCGATCGGAAGTATAGAACAACACAGCCGTCACCTTCCCCTGAGCACGGACATGATTTTTCCGGAAGAAATAGCAAAACGTGCGTGTGAAAAGACCAATACCTTATATACACCGATCATGCCGTTTGGCTACTCTCCCCATCATTTGGGATATGTAGGAAAGGGTACAGGTACGGTGACGCTTCGTCCGCAAACAATCATGAGCGTATACTATGATCTTGCGCGTTCTATGATCCATCATGGTTATAACAAGATCATCTTTGTGACACAACATGCTTCTAACCTGAAGATCATGGATCCTGTGCTGAGAAAAATCCGCTATGACACGGGGGCGTTTTGTTGCTGCCTCAAGACTTATGTAGAGCGTTATCTTGGTATGTTTAAAGATATTCTGGAAGGCCCTGCTGAGGAGACGCCCGGCTGGCATTCTGGTGAGTCGGAGACATCGTATATGCTTTACCTTGCGCCAGAATATTGCCGCATGGACCGGGCGGAAAAGGAAACAGCTCATAAGCCGGCGTTCCTGCCAGATGCGTTTATGAAATATGACGGCGCTCCAGATATCGGATTTGAAGGATATGAATATTTTAATATGTCTCTTGAGCATCGTGAGTTTACGACGACCGGATGTATGGGTAACCCTCATCGTGCGACAAAAGAGAAAGGTGAGATTATGGTCCAGAGAATGTCAGACCATTTGGCAAGTGCTATTGAGGAGCTTCGCACAATGGACGTCAAGGTACATACAAGAGAGTATACCTGTAGAGCAGATTGGTAAGAAAGATTAGGAGGAATGTATGATGATCACATCTATAGATTTAACAGGGAAATCAGTTATCGTTACAGGCGGCGGACGTGGGATCGGAAAGGGAATCTCACTGGCAATGGCGGCACATGGAGCCGATGTTATGGTTTGCGACGTTAATAAAGAAAATGCGGAAAGTACATGTGAAGAGATCCGGTCTATGGGACGCAAGGCAGCCTCTTGTATCATGGATGTTTCAAGTGAAAAAGATACAATCCGCATGGCAAAGGAAGCCAACGATTTTTTTGGAAAGATTGATATTCTCTGTAACAATGCCGGTGTGCTGCGCATGTGCAAAACTGAGGATACATCGCTTGCAGATTGGGATCTGCAGTTCAAAGTCAATTCTACCGGACCGTTTCTCTGCTCGAAAGCCGTCATTCCTTATATGAGAAAACAGAAATCCGGGAGGATCATCACGACAGCATCGCAGGCAGGTAAGACAGGACTTTCTCTGTTGACGGCGTACTGTGCCTCCAAAGCAGCAGTGATCCTGCTGACCAGAGGTCTGGCGAAGGAACTTGCCCCGGACAATATTCTTGTGAACTGTATCTGTCCAGGAACTGTCGACACAGCGATGACAGACCAGGAAACCATATGGGCTTCGGAGATTCTTGGAGGGACACCAGAAGAACACCGTCAAAAATGGACGGATGTGATCCCTCTGGGAAGGTTTGCCACTGCCGAAGATATTGCAAAAGTGTATGTTTTCCTGGCGTCTGAATACAGCAGTTATATGACTGGTCAGGCGATCAATGTAACTGGAGGCCAGGAGATGCACTAAGGAAATGAGGAAGCACTTATTGCAGGAGGATACAGATTATGATTCATGTTATTGCTATGATGACACATAACGATCAGACGGTGAATGGAGCTTACAGTCACTATATGACTAACCGGAACGCTAAGACGAAAGACTGGGGATTCAAAGATACAAATATTGTTCGAGAAGATGCCAGGAAGCTGTCTGCCGCTATGTTGAATGATGGAAAAGAGGTTTTCTTCGAATCACTTGCCACAACAGAAGAGGAGGCGCTGGAAGCGGCGAGGCTGGCAGTGGCAAGTAACGCCAGATACGTAGTAGGCATGGAGTATTTTACCTCAGTACATAAATATTTTAATGAGAATAATGTAAAGTATTATCCCACATGCGGGAAGCGTGCGGGATATCCTAAGCGGATGCTTTATGGGACCATCGATGAAATCATTACGGACGCAAAACGTATCCTTGAGACGGGGGTGGCCGGGATCTGTCTGTCAGTTTTCCGATATGTAGATGGAGATCCCTTGGAATTGGCAAAAACATTTGTCAAGGAAGTAGACGCGCCGTTAGTTCTTACCGGATCTATTGATTCAGACGAGCGCCTCGATTTTGTCAAGGAAGTGAAGCCTTGGGGATTTACAGTAGGTTCAGCATTGTTTGAAGAAGGATATTTTCCAGGAAAGACGATTGCGGACAAATTGGACCATATTTCTGATTATATAGCAGGATAGAAGCAGATCAGAAAACTCCCCCAGAAGGAATTGATTTCCAGTCATTCCTTCTGGGGGAGTTTTTGTTAATCGTCTTCTTGCAGAAGAACAATCTTGTTTGGTTTCTGACTGCATAGGCCAGCTTTGATCGCAAACAAGGCGGCTTTTGTCCTGTTATTGATCTGCAGTTTTTCCAGAATCCGGCGAACGTGAGTTTTTGCGGTGTTTTCCGAAATGCAGAGGACCTCCGCGATTCTGTGGTTGGAGGCACCTTCCGTAAGGAGCACTAATACTTCCAGCTCTCGATCTGTCAAAAGGAGAGAAAGATCCGTTCCGTCAGTAGAAGGGATCTTGGGGTCGATTCGCCTTTTCCAGGGAAAAGGAACCTGAAGCATAAACATTGGAGGATCGAAGGCATGGCGTATGATGTACGCAATATCGTCAGGATGCGGATCCTCAAAACAATTCCATCCTATGACGGTCTCTGCTTTTTGGTTGAGATTATCTAGCGATGAGAGGTTCAAGGCATTGATGTTTGAAAATAGCATGATCCTGGCAGAATCATTCTTCTCTGTGATATGGCTTATGGCCGTCTGTATAAAGGCAGGAGACTGGAAGATCAAAAATATAAGGTTTTTCAAAAGTATAGTTTTATCTAGATTGACGGACATATTACATGGGATACCGCCGTGAAATCCCATGTTGCGAAAGGATCTGACCCGATGAAATACGACATTTTCAAACAGGATGGTAACATCTTCTGTCTGAAAGTCATATTTCATATTCCTGACATCCATCATGGAATGACCACGACTTTCCCCTCGATACCAGATGCCGCGGCGGTTAAAGCATCTGGGATATGGTCGAGAGGAAACCTGGCGGTAATACAAGGGCTCATGTCTATACGTTTTGAGTGGATCAGGTTGATGATCTGGCGGAAATTGTTGTGTCCCGCATGGCCGTAGGCGCCGGAGAAAGTGATTTTCCTACGGACAAGTTTCATATAATCCATCCGCGGATATTGAGCTGCGATACTGACACATAGAAATTCACCACCTACATGGATCGCCCGTTCTGCGATCGCAAAATTTCTGGCGGGAGAGGAGGAGGCCTCGATGGCCAGCCCTACGCCTTGTCCACGGGTAAGTTCCATCAGGATATTGTTGTCCATATAGATGTTGTCAAAGGGATCTAAAATGTAGTCAGCTCCCATTTGTTTCGCCAATCTGCGCCGATGGATCTCAGGCTCAAAAACGATTATTTTAGCGGCGCCACAGGTTTTCATGAGGGCAATGGCCGCAAGTCCCAGTCCTCCGGCGCCAAATATCACAACATAGTCTCCCGGACGGAATTTATTTGCTGTGTTAAAAAGCCCTTCATAAACGCAGGCCAGCGGTTCGATCATAATGCCCGCTGTGAAAAGAGAATCATCAGGATACACTTCTTGGAGGCAGTCAATGCTATTGCAATATTTTTGGTCAATCACGACATATTCCGCAAATGTGCCATAATAGCTGGGGTCACATCCGAGGACATGCATATTTTCACAGTGGTTCAACTCCCCGCAACGACAGTAAGTACATTCGCCGCACCACATATGGTTTTCGGCGGTGACATATTCGCCTATGTGGAAATTGGTTACGGAAGAACCGATTTCTACGATCTCACCAGTAAATTCATGTCCGAGGATGGTAGGGAAGGCACATTGACTGGCATAGGACATGTATCCTTCTTCATCAGGTTCAAAGATACTGATATCTGAACCACAGATTCCTGCCGTCCGTACTTTGATCAGCACTTGAGTATCTTTACATTCGGGAATAGGGATGTTGTCACGGAAAGAGTAACTGATGTTTTTCCAGGCATCACATCCGCGTTTCGCAATCTTGTTTTTAAGTTCATAATCGCTAAATGAGATTTCCGGGCGGGGCGCCCATTTTGCGTCTACCCAGAATCCTTTCATATACTTCATAAAAATCGCCTCCTATCATAAAAATCCAGCTTCGAAGAAACGAAACTGGATTTTATATATCACTGCGCGTTATCGTCTTGCATTAATGTAAAAAAAACATCGGCTACTGTATGGGCAAAATTTTCGTCATTGATGTGCGCATCCACTTCCTTATATGTGATGGTCGGCGAAAGCAGAAATTTTAGACGATCTGCAAAGAGCCGGACACCTTCGAAATCCTCAAAAATCCCACCAGGACATCCAGGAATCGAGAATCCCTTCAAAGGGATCACAACAGCGACCGGGCCTGTCGAAGCGTTGAGCTTTTCGGCGAATATTTCAGCGACCTGAATCATTTCTTCGTGTGTCAGCTTACAAAGTGTGAAGGCTGGGCTATGTTTGTAAAGTTTACGCTTATTCGCGATTTCCGGCGGTACTGTCTCAATAGGACCTTGGTCAAAGACGTCACAGCAGCCAGGGACGATGACCTGCGGGACTCCCAGCCTCCCGGCTACAGTCATCCTTTTTGGACCGCATCCTTTTTGCAGACCGCCGATGATGTCTTCAAAAATCTCATTGGTTGTATAGTCGATCACCGCATCAAAATAACCATCCTCGACCATTGCTTCCATCGCTCGTCCGCCGACGCCGCTGGAGTGGAAACATGCGACTTCGTATCCCTTTTTTTCAAGATCGGATTTCATTACCGTGATGCCGTCAGTAGTATTTCCGAGCATAGTCACAGAAACGGCTTTCCTCTCAGTCTTTCTGTCATGAGCATTTGAGGTGTCACGGAATGCTACGGCTCCTACGATTGCATCAGCAAGGTTATCATAGATCACACGGCTTACAGAGTTTACGCCTATGATATCAATCACAGAGTGCATGATCATAATATCCTTACTCTTTACATAGAACTCAAAGGGGCGGGAGCCGGAGGCAAGGGGAGTGGTCATTATTTTTGGTATGCCTACGGGCAAAACCTCCATCGCTTCCATGACCACAGAACCGCCGCTTCCGCCACACAGACTTACGATGCCGTCACACCGTCCCTGCGCATATAAATTTTTGACAACCTGTTTGGCCCCATCGCACATCATGGCGAGGGCATCGCCGCGAACCTGGCTGCGCACTTCATCCATTGTGTGCCCTCCGGCCTCGGCCACCGCATACCGGTCGATATCTGGAGTAATGCCTATAGCCTCCCCGCGGATGCCGACATCTACAACGATGACATCTATCTGGAGGGAAGTCCCTATGCGGAGGATACGCTCAGCCAAATAAGCGCTTTCAACGCCCTTTGTGTCCATAGTAGCCATGACTATTATATTCCGCATTCTGTTCACTCCTTTTTCTCGAAATTTTTCCCATTCCATCCCCAATAAGGAGTGCTGTAATATGCAATGTAGATCCTCTCGGGATGAATGTCCAATTCCTCGCTTATGATCGATGTGACAGCCGCCGTCAGGCTGTCATAGGTTTCTTTGTCTGTCGTTCCAAATAGTTGGACTTCCACAAAAGCAGCGGGAAAGGTCTCATCTTTGAAAGAGAGGGGAATCGTTGCAAAGCCAGTCATCAGCCAGCTCCCTTTGCCAGGAATCAAATTGATGATGTCCACATAACGCTTCCTGAGATTCTCCTGGCTGTTTGGACTTATTGAGATATTTGTTGTTGTTTTTATAAAGGGCATAACCTTTCCCGCCTTTCTTTTTTGATTGTTTAATAACCCAGAGTGTTTTTTTATGGCTTGATCATAACCTTGGCATTGTCGGCGTTTCCGATTAGGCACTGTACGCCCTCTACTGCGTCATCCAGGGAATATCGGGCAGTGATGGCAGGCGTCATATCAATACGTCCGGCGGCCATCAGGTTGATCACACTTGCGAATACGCCGCGTCCAGAATGTCCGAGAGTGGCAAAGATGCCACTACCCTTTCGATGATGGATCATAGGATGGATTTCCGGCGTCTCCGGCCCCATTCCTACCATAATGATCTTACCAGCATTGCTGAGCATTTTCTCTGCATGTGGCATCACGGAGGAATAGAAGCCGGTTGCGTCAACCACCATGCCAACGCCGACGCCGTTGGTGTTTTCCATGACTACAGCAACAGGATCTACATCTCTTGGATCATATACGAAGTCAGCGCCCATTTTCTTTGCTAACGCCTGCCTGTTTGCATTATATTCAAATGCTGTAATATTTGCGGCGCCAGCACATTTGGCCAGTTGGATGGCAGCTAGTCCGATAGGGCCGGTCCCGAATACAGCTACGTGAGAACCAACCTGGAATCCTTTCGCTACAGAGAACATCCCCTCATAAGCTACACAAGTGGGTTCTACTAGTGCACCGGCCTCCATGATGCGGTCTTTGTCCGGGTAAAGACGCTTCAGACTGTTGAGCTTATAGACGAATTTTTCTTCCACGCGGACATAATCTGCCATCGCTCCATTATTGGGGTTGTCGAAACCAAGCTGATCCAGATTTTCACATTGATTAAAAAGACCATAGCGGCAAGCGAGACATTCGCCGCACCACTGCACCTCTTCAGCGGTTACATAATCGCCAACCTTGACGGTCTTGACATCTTTACCAACTTCTACGACTTCACCGGCAAATTCGTGTCCGATGATGACCGGGAATCCAGCTTCCCCAGCATAGAACACATAATCTTCATCATTTTTCATCAGCATATGTACGTCTGACCCGCAAACACCACAGGCGGCCACCTTTAAAATCACGTCTTTTGGACCGCATTCCGGATCCGGATAATCTCTCTCTACGCTCCAGGTAGGATTTTTCCATACTTTGTTGGAATTGTAGGCTAATTTTCTGCGTTTTTCTGTCTCAGTCAATACATAATCTTCTTTTGGAGCCCATTCAGCCCTTACGACAAGTCCTCGCATAGTGTTTACCTCCTTTGTCACACTAAAATAGTTGCATTGAAATTAAGACAACATACCAGAATCTCTTAATTTACGTAAATTCTAACAAATGATTTTGGGGATTTCGTCACCATTTTGGGTGATTTTACAGAAATGAGGAATATACTTCGCAGGAACCTGCATTTTTGCCGGGAAGAAAAAGCGGCAGATAAGCCGTTGCAACATGCGGTCTCGATATCCCGGTTGGAATAGATCTGATTCATACTGTGTAGATCATAATCTTAAACAGTTGTATCAGTGTCGTCTGATTTTTCTTTATCTTTCCATAAGTTTGATAAAGGTCTCTGAGCTTCATTTCCGCCACAAACGTGCTCAGAAGGCGGGGCAGATCATCTGCTGGGATCAAAGATTCCGTCCGACTGCTGAGCCACGAATTGGAGAAACTAGATTACAGATTGCTGTATCAGGCTTACTTTGCCAAAGGCAGAAATCTGGCAGTGGGCCCTAAGACCATGTTCAAGATCCTGACCTATGCTTATTCCCAGAACATTTATTCATCCAGAAAAATTGAAACGACATGCAGACGAGATATCAACTTTATGTGGCTGATTGCCGGGCAGAGAGCACCTGACCACAGCATGATCGTACGTTTCCGCACCGGATTCCTGGCGGATGCTTGTGAGAATCTCTTTTATCAAATGGTAAAGTGGCTGGAAAATGCGGGCGAGCTGTTTAAGGAAACTATTTTTATTGACGGGACAAAACTGGAGGCCAGCGCGAACAAATATGCTTTCGTCTAGAAAAAATGTGTAGAGAAATGGGAAACAAAAATGTTCCAGAAGATACAAGAGGAAGTTTTGCTCTTGTATCAGGAATACATACAAAGTTTTCAGGTAACTGAAGGCGCAAGGACACAGGATTTTCAGGAGATTTGCCGGTTTTTGGAACAGGTCTGCGAAGAACAGCATACTGTTTTTGTCCATGGTAGAGGGAAACGGAAGAGCCGCAACCAGAAGTATCTGGAGCTGTTCCGGCGTTTTTTTGGAGCGGCCAGACAATCTATGACTGGCATACTGCAGTTTTCAGGGACGGAATAATTACTGCAAGACCAATCAGGACGCTACATTCATGCACACGAAAAGATGGCCATATGCGTAACACCAAGCTGAAACCAGGATACAACGTACAGATTGCTGTAGACAGCGAATATATTGTAGCAACGGACATTTTCCAAGATCGCAATGACATCTGGACTCTTGTCCCATTCTTGAAAAGCTTGACTTCCGTTATCCCAGTATATCGGCAGATTCCGGATATGAAAGAGAAGAAGGTTACAGCTATCTGAGGGAGCGGAAACAAAAAAACATATCACCCCCAGACTTATGAGAAATGGAAAAACTGGAGTTTTAAAAAGGATATCAGTAAACAGGAAAACATGGGATATGACGAGACAAACGATACTTACACCTGACATGCCGGAAAAAACTGTGGCCGATCCTTCTAAAAAAGCAGACAAACAAGAGCGGCTATGAATCCGAAGTAACCGTCTACGAATGTGAAGATTGTATCGGATGTCCTCATAAAGAGAAATGTACGAAAGCAAAAGGGAATAAACGACTGTACATCTCTAAAAGTTTTTTAGAAACGACAGGAATTCTATATCGGATGAACCGTTCGATCCAGGTGGAAGGAGCATTTGGAGTTCAGAAAAACGATTACGAATTCCAAAGATTTCTGCTGCGTGGGAAAACCAAAGTAAAACTGGAGATACTTTTACTTAGTATGGGATATAATCTCAATAAACTCCATGCGAAAATACAAAAATTGAACTGGAAAACATCTATTTCCAGTGAAGGAATCCGCATAAATGGGGCATAAAATTAAGTAGTATTATTAAAGTACGCCTAAAAACGGAGGTAATCCACAAAACAAAGTGGAGGCATTTCCGTTTTCCCTTTAGATGGAGCGAGGGCATCGCTCCGTCACCTATTTTGATGATTTTGCAACGCCCTCTTTTTGTGCGCGGATTTTAAGTTAAAATCTGTATTGGAACTCTCTATTGAAAGAAGGTTCCCAGCGTCTCGCTGACCAACTTCCCGTCTGCTTTCCCTTTTACTTTTGGCATCAGGACTTTCATGATCTTGCCTTTATCCTTAGGAGTCGGAGCGGCGATGCCAAGTTCGTTCAAGGTGGTGGTGATCACTGCTTTGATCTCTTCCTCATTCATCATTTTAGGGGCGTACTGCTCCAAAACAGCCAGACGGCGGCTGCATTCCTCGATGATCTCAGTCCGATCCGCGGGGGTCATTTCCAGAGTTTCTTTGGTCTGTTTGATTTCCTTTAATACTACTTGCACTTCCTCTTCTTCTGTCAGATCAGAACGCTTGTCAATGGCTTTATTCTTCAGAGCGGCAAGGAGCATAGACAAGGTTTCTTTCCGCTCTTTTTCGCCGGCTTTCATGGCTTTGACCATATCGCTTCTTACTTCTTCGATTTTACTCATGATGGTATCCCTCCCATTCGATTTTCCTGTTTAAAGTTTAACAGAACAAGAAGGTATTTTCAATACTGTATAAATTTCCCTTCTTTCACAGATAATATACTTAGTCTGCCAAATATGACAAATGGAGGAAATGATCTATGAAAGCAACGGGAATCGTCAGGAGGATCGACGACCTTGGAAGGGTTGTGATCCCAAAAGAAATCAGAAGGACACTCAGGATTCGGGAAGGAGATCCTTTGGAAATCTTTACGGACCGGGAAGGAGAGATCATACTGAAGAAGTATTCTCCTATCGGCGAATTGTCTACATTTGCAAAACAGTATGCGGAAAGTCTGTCCCAGACCATGGGCTGCCTGGTGTGTGTCTGCGATATGGATCAGGTGATCGCGGCTTCCGGTTCCGGCAAAAAGGAACTGCAGGACCGGCTGATCAGCAGACAGATGGAGAAAATTCTGGGAGAAAGGAATTCCCTGCTGGCCGCCGCTGGAGATAAAAAGTATACCCCAGTAGTAAAAGACCAGGAAGAAGAATACGCATATGAGGTGATCAGTCCCATTCTCTGTGAAGGAGACGTGATAGGAGGAGTGATTCTTCTTACGAAAGAAGGCAGGAAGAAATTCAGCGAACTGGAACAGAAAATGGCCTCCTGCGCGGCCGCCTTCCTGGGAAGGCAGATGGAACAGTAGGATAACAGGAATATTTGCGTCTTTGCGCTCATACCTTGTGGTAGTAGACAAGGAGGGATGAGATGGAAAGACAAATCCGCAGAGACTCACCGGTTATGTGGATCTTAAAAGCGCTGCTGGCTTCCTATATCATTACAGGAGCGCTCCTGGCTCTTTTGACGGTGCTTCTGTATAAACTGGAATTAAATGAAAAGGCGGTGTCAGCGGCTATCGTGGCGGTTTATGTGATCTCTACACTGATCGGAGGGATCGCCATTGGAAAGATGGCAAAACGCAAAAGATTTCTATGGGGGATCGGACTGGGAATCCTGTATTTCGCTCTTTTGATGGCGATCACTCTGGGGGTATACCACACGCTGAATACAGACGGGGTGAACCTGGTGACAACTTTGATCCTTTGCGCGGGAGGAGGAATGGCCGGAGGAATGATTTCGTGATAAAAGGATTGCGAAAACCCTGACAGGATGGTATAATAGCATAAGTTAAGCGAAACTAAGGAGGAGAAACCGATGAAACATGTAAAAACCTTAAATACACAGACACTGAACAACACAGTAAAAAAAGGCGGATGCGGAGAATGTCAGACATCCTGCCAGTCTGCCTGCAAGACATCCTGTACAGTAGGAAACCAGACCTGCGAGAACAGGAAGTAAACAAGTTTTATTTGTGGATAGGAAATACCGGGGACAGCGGTCTTAAAGGTCGCTGTTTCTTGTCGTATAAAAGAGAAAAAGAAAGGGGTATCAAACCTTGATTCACCAGTATCAGAACAATGGATACCGCATTGTGCTGGATGTTTACAGCGGCGCGGTCCACGTTGTAGACGAGCTGTGCTATGATCTGATCGCATGGCTGACGCAGCAGAAAGAGTCCTATACCGCCCAGGAGCTTGGAGAAGACGAGCTGGGGCAGTCCGCCGTCCAGGCGTTGAGCGGAAAATATAAAGAAGAAGAGATCCGGGAAGGGCTTGCGGATATACAGGAGCTTACAGAAGCCGGACAGTTATTTACAGAAGATACATATGAAAGCCTGATCCAGGAGGTGAAGCAGAGGAAAACGGTGGTAAAAGCTCTGTGCCTCCACATTGCCCATGACTGCAACCTTGCCTGCAGGTACTGTTTTGCCGAGGAAGGAGAGTACCATGGAAGAAGGGCCTTGATGAGCTTTGAGGTAGGGAAAAAGGCGCTGGATTTCCTGATCCAGAATTCCGGGAACCGGCGGAACCTGGAAGTGGATTTCTTTGGAGGAGAACCTCTGATGAACTGGCAGGTGGTCAAAGACCTGGTGGCTTACGGAAGGGAGCAGGAGAAGCTCTATAATAAACATTTCCGTTTTACCGTGACCACCAACGGAGTGCTCTTAAATGACGAGATCCAGGAATTCATTAACCGGGAGATGGACAATGTGGTGCTCAGCCTGGATGGCCGGAAAGAAGTCAACGATGCGATGCGTCCATTCCGCAGCGGGAAGGGGAGCTACGACCTGATCGTGCCAAAATTCCAGAAACTGGCGGAAAGCCGGAACCAGGAGAAATACTATGTACGGGGAACCTTTACCCGGAATAATCTGGACTTTTCGAAGGATATCCTCCATTTTGCGGATCTGGGATTTAAACAGGTTTCAGTAGAACCGGTGGTGGGAGATGAGACAGATCCCTACGCCATCCGGGAAGAAGACCTGCCGGTGATCTTAGAAGAGTATGACAAGCTGGCGAAGATTATGATCCAAAGAGAAAAAGAGGGAAAAGGTTTTAATTTCTTCCATTTTATGATAGACTTAGACGGTGGTCCTTGTGTGGCGAAGCGCTTGTCAGGCTGTGGTTCGGGTACCGAATACCTGGCGGTAACGCCCTGGGGAGATCTCTATCCCTGCCATCAGTTCGTGGGACAGGAAGAGTTCAAGATGGGGACCGTTGAGGAGGGGGTCACACGGCCGCAGATCGCGGATGAATTCCGCAGCTGCAGCGTTTACTCCAAAGAAAAGTGCAGGAAGTGTTTTGCGAAATTCTACTGCAGCGGAGGATGTATGGCCAATTCACACCATTTCCATGGAACCATCCACGATACCTATGATGTTGGATGCGAGATGGAACGCAAACGGGTGGAATGTGCAATCATGATAAAAGCGGCGTTGTCCTAAAGTCGAAGGATGAGAGCGCGGAAAGGAAGTTGAACATGAAGAAAAGCAGAGGCATCATAAGCCTTTTGGTGACGGCGGTGCTCATTGTGCTGCTGGGTTACACTGCCATTTGGGGGTTTGGAGAAGGCGGAACCGGTTCGGCGAAGAACATCAAGCTGGGTCTGGATCTGGCGGGAGGCGTGAGTATCACCTACCAGGTCAAAGATGACAATCCATCCAGCGAAGACATGGCGGATACGATCTACAAGCTTCAAAGACGTGTGGAAGAGTACAGTACAGAGGCGGTAGTATACCAGGAGGGAGACGACCGAATCAATATCGAGATCCCCGGAGTATCTGACGCTAATCAGATTCTGGAGGAACTTGGTCAGCCGGGTTCTCTTTATTTCATTGCCCAGACTGGAAGCGATGGATCAGAAAACTATTCGATGATCAACAATACTGGTGATCCGGCCCAGGATTACCAGCTGAATAAAACTATTGAAGAACTGGAAGCAGACGGATCCATTGTCGTTACCGGTGATGAAGTTCAGGACGCGCGGGCCGGCGTGGTGGAAAATCAGACGACACAGCGGGATGAAAACGTTGTATCTTTGACCTTTACGGATGAAGGAACGGAAAAATTTGCCGCGGCCACGGAAAAAGCCTATGAAAATGGGGAGAGCATCGCGATCTACTACGATGGGACCTTTGTGAGCGTACCCAACGTGAACAACGCTATCGAAAATGGAGAGGCTCAGATTACGGGAAATATGACTTATGACGAAGCGGACACGCTGGCTTCCACTATCCGGATCGGAGGATTGCAGCTTGAGCTGGAAGAACTGCGGTCAAATGTAGTCGGCGCCCAGCTTGGAGAGGAAGCCATCAGTACCAGCCTGATGGCCGGAGTGATCGGGCTTTTGATCATTTTCATTTTTATGATCTTCGTTTATTATCTGCCGGGGTTGGCTTCCAGCCTTGCACTGATCATCTATACAGAGATCGTTCTGCTGATCTTAAATGCTTTTGATGTGACGCTGACTCTGCAGGGAATCGCGGGTATCATTCTGAGTATTGGAATGGCGGTAGATGCCAACGTGATCATTTTTGCCAGAGTAAAAGAAGAGATGTCCAAAGGAAAAAGCGTGCGCAATTCCCTGAAAGCGGGATTTGATAAAGCTCTTTCCGCGATCGTAGACGGAAACGTGACGACCCTTATTGCGGCGGCAGTCCTGTGGTTCCTTGGTTCTGGAACGGTAAAGGGATTCGCTCAGACGCTGGCGATCGGTATTGTGGTTTCGATGTTTACGGCGCTTGTGATCACCCGGATGATCGTGTTCGCTTTCTATGGAGTGGGAATCCGCAATCCTAAGGTTTATTACCGGCCTAAGAAAGAGCGTGAACCTATCAATTTCCTGGGTAAAAGGAAATGGTTCTTTTCCGCTTCCATCGGAGTGATCCTGCTTGGATTCGTGATCATGGGAGTCAATGGGGGCAGAGGCGCGGGAGCTTTCTCCTACAGCCTGGATTTCCAGGGAGGAACTTCTACCAATGTTACCTTTAATGAAGATTATACCATCAATGAAATTGATCAGGAGATCGTGCCGGTGGTAGAAGAGGTGACCGGAGACGCTAATGTACAGACCCAGAAAGTAGATGGCACCAACCAGGTGATCATCAAGACGGTCACGCTTGATCTGGATCAGAGAGAGGCTCTTAACCAGGCTTTGGTGGATAACTTTGGCGTGGATGAGAGCAAGATCACAGCAGAGAATATCAGCTCTACGGTAAGTAATGAAATGCGTCAGGATGCGGTGATCGCGGTGATCGTGGCAGGTATCTTCATGCTGCTGTATATTTGGTTCCGGTTTAAAGATATCCGGTTCGCTACCAGCGCGGTTGCGGCTCTGCTCCATGACGTGCTGGTGGTGCTGGGATTCTACGCGGTTTCCAGGATCGCGGTGGGCAGTACCTTTATCGCGTGTATGCTGACCCTTGTGGGTTATTCTATTAACGCCACCATTGTGATCTTCGACCGGATCAGGGAAGAACTGCATTACCGGACCAAGACTACGGACCTTGCGTATATTGTCAATAAGAGTATTACCCAGACGCTGACCAGAAGTATCTACACTTCTCTTACTACCTTTATTTCGATCGCTGTGCTCTATGTCCTGGGCGTCAGCTCGATCAAAGAATTCGCCCTGCCGCTGATGGTGGGAATCGTAGTCGGCGCATACTCATCTGTCTGCATTACGGGAGCTTTGTGGTATGTGATGCGGACACGGGCGGATAAGAGGAAACAGAAATAATCACAGGCTAAGAAGAAAGCAGCCACAGCCATTTTCCGGCCATGGCTGTTTTCTGATGCAAGAATGGAAAAACAGTGTAGGAGCAGGGAAAAGTCTGATGGAGGAAGAAAATGGAACGATGGGTTCTGCTTAGAAAAGGCGGGGATTTCCAGGCCGCGAGTGAAAAATTTCAGATCAGTCCCAGACTGGCCTGTCTGATCCGGAACCGGGAAGTACAGGGAGAGGATCAGATAGAACAGTATCTGAACGGATCTCTCCTAGATCTGCATGATGGGATGCTGATGCGGGATATGGACCGGGCGGTAGATATCCTGCGGGAGAAGATAGAAGAAGGAAAGAAGATCCGGATCATAGGAGATTATGATATTGATGGGGTGAACGCCGCGTATATCCTTCTGGAAGGCCTGGAAAGAATGGGAGCGGACGTGGACAGCGACATTCCGGACCGGATCAGAGACGGCTACGGATTAAATATAGAACTGGTGGAGCGGGCTTATCAGGAAGGGGTGGATACGGTCTTGACCTGTGATAACGGCATCGCTGCCGCGGAAGAGATCGCTTATGGAAAACGGCTTGGCATGACAATGCTGGTAACCGACCATCATGAGGTCCCTTATGAGGAAATAGACGGGGAGAAGCAGTACCGTCTTCCTCCGGGAGACGCGGTCATTGACCCGAAACGGGAAGACTGCGGATATCCCTTTCAGGGACTTTGCGGCGCGGCAGTGGCCTATAAGCTGATGGAAGCCTTATACGAGGCTTCCGGCAGGGATTCGGAAGACCTGGACGACCTGATCGTCAATGTGGCCATCGCTACCGTGGGAGATGTGATGGATCTGACAGATGAGAACCGGATCTTTGTCAAAGAAGGACTAGCCATGCTTGGCAGGACTCAGAATCCGGGATTGAATGCTCTGATCGAATGTACAGGACTGGATAAGAAGCATATCAGCGCCTATCATATTGGATTTGTGCTGGGTCCCTGCCTGAACGCGGGAGGCCGGCTGGATACGGCCAAACGGTCTTTGGCGCTTCTTAGAGCCAAAACCCGCAAAGAGGCCGCGATCTTGGCGGGAGACCTGAAGGCTCTTAATGACAGCCGGAAAGAGATGACGGAAAAGGCGGTTGAGGAAGCCTGCCGTCAGATTGAAGATACGGACCTTTTGAAAGATAAAGTGCTGGTGGTCTATCTGCCGGACTGCCATGAGAGCCTGGCGGGAATCGTGGCGGGAAGACTGCGGGAGAGGTATTGGCGTCCGGTGTTTGTGCTGACAGACGGGGAAGAAGGAGTAAAAGGATCGGGACGTTCCATCGAAGCGTATTCCATGTATGAAGAGCTGAACCGCTGCGGGGATCTTTTGGAACGGTACGGAGGCCACAGACTGGCGGCGGGCCTGTCCCTGAAAAAGGAAAACGCAGGTCGGCTCCGCCAGGCGCTGAATAGTAATTGTACTCTGGAAGAGGCGGATCTGATGGAAAAAGTTGTTATCGATATGGAACTTCCCCTTTCCTGTGTGACGGAGAAGTTTATTGAAGAATTGAAAATTCTGGAACCCTTTGGGAAAGGGAATACAAAACCAGTGTTTGCCATAAGAGAGGCGGCGCTTTCCAAGCTGAGGATACTGGGGAAAAACAGGAATGTGCTGAAAATGCAGGCGGAAGATGGCGGGGGCGTAAAAATAGACGCGCTATATTTCGGCGGTATTGAGAAATTTAAAACATGCCTGGAGGAAAAATACGGGCATGGCTTTGCTGAGAGATTCCTGGATGGAAAAGAACCGGAAGCCAGGATGATGATCGCTTATTATCCGGGAATCAATGAATATATGGGGAGGAAAAGCCTGCAGATCGTGATCACCCATTGTCAGTAAGCGCTATAAATGTTATACTAAAAGGTATCATGTGGGTAAAATAGCTTTTTTGCCCCGGTATTTAGGATTATGGAGAGAAAATTGGAGAGGATACCATGAAATCAATCGAGGAATATGTAAGAAGTATCCCGGATTTCCCGGAGCCGGGGATTATTTTCCGGGATGTTACCAGTGTGCTCCAGGATGCGGACGGACTGCGCCTGGCCATCGACCTGATGCAGAAAAAGCTGGAAGGAGTAGATTTTGATTTGATCGTAGGGCCGGAGTCCAGAGGATTTATCTTTGGCGTGCCTATCGCCTATAATCTGCATAAACCGTTTATTCCGATCCGCAAGAAGGGCAAACTGCCGTGCGAGACCGTATCTATCCAGTATGATCTGGAGTATGGGACAGCAGAGCTGGAGATGCACAGAGACTCTGTGAAAGAAGGTCAGAAAGTAGTGATCATTGATGATCTTATCGCTACAGGCGGTACCAATGAGGCAATGATCAAACTGATCGAGGGACTGGGAGGAAAAGTAGTAAAGACCGTGTTCCTGATGGAACTTGCGGGGTTGGAAGGAAGAAAGAGACTGCAAGGATATGACGTGGACTCTGTGATCATTTATCCTGGGAAATAGTCTCCTGCCAATTCCGGGAAAGTGTTGTTGTGCCGGAAGCGGCAGAGAAAGTCATGAAAGAAGAAAGGAGGCATTAATATGTCAGGGAGAATCACGACTTATGAATCTCTGGATGACCGCATCGCGCCGGAATCCGTGATGAAAGACATGTCAGAAGGACTTGAGATCGTGGACGGACACGCGGTAAAAGCGCCAGGCGATTATGAAGATCCAGACCAGCTTTATGACATGTTAATCGCCCGTATTCGGAAATACCATCCGTCCACTGACGTCAGCATGATCAAAAAGGCGTATGAGACGGCAAAGAAGGCTCACGGGGATCAGTGCAGGAAATCGGGAGAGCCATATATCATCCATCCTTTATGGGTAGCGATCATCCTGGCTGACCTGGAGATGGATAAAGAGACCATTGCCGCGGGGATGCTCCACGATGTGGTGGAAGATACCCAGGTAAGTGAAGAGGAGATCAAAGAAGTATTCGGAGAAGAAGTGGCGCTTTTGGTAGATGGCGTTACAAAACTGGGCAGGCTGTCCTATTCCTCTGATAAGCTGGAAGTGCAGGCGGAGAATCTAAGGAAGATGTTCCTGGCCATGGCCAAAGATATCCGGGTCATCATCATCAAACTGGCAGACCGGCTCCATAATATGCGGACTCTGCAGTTTATGACGCCGGAGAAGCAGAAAGAAAAGGCGAAAGAGACAATGGATATCTATGCGCCTATCGCCCAGAGGCTTGGTATCTCTAAAATCAAAACGGAACTGGACGATCTGGCTTTGAAATACTCCCAGCCAGAGGTGTTCTTTGATCTGGTACGGCAGATCAACGCGCGGAAGACGGAGAGAGAGGAGTTTGTCGAACAGATCGTCAAAGAAGTATCCGATCATATGAAAAACGCCAATATTAAGGCGGAAGTCAACGGACGGGTCAAACACTTTTTCAGCATCTATCGGAAGATGGTGAATCAGGATAAAACGGTAGATCAGATCTATGATCTGTTTGCGGTGCGGATCATTGTGGATTCGGTAAAGGACTGCTACGCGGCGTTGGGCGTTATCCATGAGCTCTATACCCCGATCCCGGGGCGGTTCAAGGATTATATCGCTATGCCGAAACCCAATATGTACCAGTCGCTGCACACCACATTGATGAGCTCCGTGGGACAGCCTTTTGAAATCCAGATCCGGACGCAGGAGATGCATAAAACCGCGGAATATGGTATTGCGGCCCACTGGAAATATAAGGAATCCAATGACGGCAAGAAGAGCGTGGAGGCTCAGGAAGAAGAAAAACTAAGCTGGCTCAGGCAGATTCTGGAGTGGCAGAGAGACATGTCGGACAACCGGGAATTTCTTAACCTGATCAAAGGAGATTTAGATCTTTTCGCAGAAGACGTGTATTGCTTTACCCCGCAGGGCGATGTGAAGAACCTGCCCAACGGCTCTACCCCGATCGACTTTGCCTATGCCATCCACAGCGCGGTGGGAAATAAAATGGTGGGAGCCAGAGTCAATGGGAAACTGGTCAATATCGACTACAAGATCCAGAACGGAGACCGCATTGAGATCCTGACGTCCCAGAATTCCAGAGGACCGAGCAGGGACTGGCTTGGGATCGTGAAAAGTACCCAGGCAAAAAACAAGATCAACCAGTGGTTTAAAAAGGAATTTAAAGAAAGTAATATTGTAAAAGGAAAGGAACTGATCGGCGCTTATTGCAAAGCCAAAGGAATCAATGCCTCGGATATCCTGCAGACGAGATATCAGGAGATCGTCCAAAAGAAATATGGTTTTCGGGACTGGGATTCTGTCCTTGCCGCGGTCGGCCACGGCGGATTGAAGGAAGGCCAGGTGGTCAACCGTCTGGTGGAAGAGTACGGCAAGGAACATAAACAGGAGATCACCGATGAGGTAGTATTGGAGCGAGTAGCGGAAGCTTCCAAGCACAAGGTCCACATTGCCAAGTCCAAGAGCGGTATCGTGGTCAAGGGCATCGATGATATGGCGGTACGCTTCTCACGGTGCTGCAACCCGGTACCGGGAGATGAGATCGTAGGTTTTGTCACCAGAGGCCGGGGACTGTCTATCCATCGAACGGATTGTGTGAACATGCTGCACCTGACAGAGGCGGAAAGGGCCAGGCTGATCGATGCGGAGTGGGAGAGCGAAGTGGCGGAAGAATCAGGAGGCCAGTACCTGGCGGAGATCAAAATGTACGCCAATGACCGGCAGGGGCTTCTGATGGAAATGTCCCGTATCTTTACAGAGGCGGATGTAGACGTGAAGTCTATGAATGTACGCACCAGTAAGCAGGGGACGGCCACGATCGAGACCGGTTTCATCGTCCATAACAGAGAAGAACTGGGCCGGGTAGTGAAAAAACTCCGGCAGCTGGAAGGCGTGATCGATATTACCCGGACAACGGGATAAAGGAGAGATTATGGGAAAGA
This sequence comes from uncultured Mordavella sp., assembly GCA_902406105.1. Classification (GTDB taxonomy): domain Bacteria; phylum Bacillota; class Clostridia; order Lachnospirales; family Lachnospiraceae; genus Massilistercora. Next base: position 12,151 of record CABPCP010000003.1, on the reverse strand, counting down.
CAATGAAGATCGAGAAATTTGTGACAGGAATCATCAGCACCAACTGTTATCTGGTGAGTAATGTAGAAACCCATCAAGCTGTGATCGTAGATCCGGCCGCGGTCCCAAAGGCGCTGACAGAAGCGGTGGAAAGAGACGGCCTTACCGTGGAGGCAGTGCTCCTTACCCATGGGCATTTCGACCATACGATGGGGCTGGATGCGCTGTTAAAGCTGTGGGATGTTCCGGTATATGTGGAGGAAGAAGACCAGGAGATCCTGACAGATCCGAAATTGAATCTGTCTTCTGCATATACGGCGGGCTTTACTTTCTCAGGCGCTCAGAGTGTAGAAGACGGACAGATCCTGTCTTTGGCCGGCTTTCAGTTCCAGGTGCTCCACACTCCGGGGCACACCAGAGGCGGATGCTGCTATTACGCGGCGTCCGAACAGGTGTTGTTCAGCGGAGACACCCTGTTCCAGGCTTCTGTGGGAAGGACGGACTTCCCAAACAGCAGTACGCTGGATCTGCTCCGTTCCATCCGGGAGAAATTGCTGCCGCTTCCCGATGAGACGGTGGTATATCCAGGGCATATGGGAGAGACTACCATTGGCTATGAGCGGGATCATAATCCATATCTGTAGGGGGAGCCTATGTTTAAGATCCTTTGTCGGAAAGAGACTTATGTTTATAACGCGTATCATATAGGGAAGGCTTTTTATCCATCGGAGACGGTCGAAGCTTCGGTAGAGGAAAAAGCCTCTCATTATGTTATCCTTTTTCTGCCGTCGGGGAAAAGGCTGGAACTGGATCAGGAAGAACAGGAGCGGTTCTTGGATCGAAAAACCCAGAAACACCTGATGGACCAGCGGCTTTACAGAGTATTATCGGCGGAGACGGGAAGGACGCTGGCCTGGGGCATATTGACGGGAGTGCGGCCTACAAAGCTGGCGATGGGAAAACTGGAGGAAGGCATGGAACGCCAGGATTTTCTGTCCTGGTTCACAGGGGAATACCTGGTGAGCAGAAAGAAGGCGGAAGTATCCTGGGATATTGTCCGGCGGGAAAAGGAACTGCTGGACCGGCTGGATTATCAGGACGGGTACAGTCTGTATGTGGGGATTCCATTTTGTCCCACCGTTTGTACTTACTGCTCTTTTAGTTCCGGTTCTCTGGATCAGTGGGGAAACTTTGTGGAACCTTATCTGGAAGCGCTCCGCAGGGAATTGGAATTTATTGGGAGCGCTTCAGATGGAAAGAAGCTGAATACCATTTATTTTGGGGGAGGCACGCCCACCAGCCTGAATGAAGATCAGTTGGAGCGGCTGCTGTCCTGGATCGATGAAATCTTTCCCAGGGACCATCTGCTGGAATATACGGTAGAGGCGGGACGGCCGGACAGCATTACAAAAGAGAAACTCAGAGTGATACGGAGCCATGGAGTGACCCGGATTTCGATCAATCCTCAGAGCATGCAGCAAAAGACTCTGGATCGGATCGGAAGGCGCCATCAGGTGGAGGAGATCCTTTCTGCATATCATATGGCGCGGGAAGAAGGATTTGACAATATCAACATGGACGTGATCGCCGGACTGCCTGGAGAGAGGCTGGCGGATATGGAGGATACTCTGGCGAAGCTGGAAGCGCTTGGCCCGGACAGCCTGACGGTCCATTCTCTCGCGGTGAAGCGGGCGGCCAAGATGGGGCAGGACGGTTACGTTCCCGGCAGGGAAAGCCGGGACGCGGGACCGGAGGAGATCTCAGCTATGCTGGAAGCGGCAGAAAAAAGCGCCGGCAGGATGGGGATGACGCCCTATTACCTCTACCGGCAGAAGAATATTGCCGGGAATTTTGAGAACACGGGCTATGCAAAGGTTGACAAAGCGGGAATATACAATATACTTATTATGGAGGAAAAACAATCCATCATTGCCGCCGGAGCAGGGGCTTCTACGAAACTGGTATTCAAGGAGCCTGTAGTAAATCCGGAGGGAAAGAAGCAAAAGAAGACGAACCTGATCCGCCTGGAGAATGTGAAGGCCATTGATGCCTATATCCGACGGGTGAGGGAGATGATAGAGCGAAAAGGAGAATGGTTATGGCGCTGAAAAAGAAGCCGGTCACAGGGATGAAGGATATTATGCCGGAAGAAATGGAAATCCGGGATTACGTGATCGGACTGATCAAAGATACTTACAAAACTTACGGGTTTCAATCTATGGAGACTCCCTGTGTGGAGCATATCGAGAATCTGTGCAGCAAGCAGGGGGGAGACAATGAAAAGCTGATCTTTAAGATCATGAAGCGGGGAGAAAAGCTGAAGATCCAGGAAGCCAAAGAGGAGAACGATCTGGCGGACTCTGGCCTCCGGTATGATCTGACGGTCCCTCTGGCCCGGTACTACGCGGGCCATGCCAATGAGCTGCCGGCTCCTTTTAAAGCGATGCAGATCGGCAGTGTGTGGCGGGCAGACCGTCCCCAGAGGGGAAGGTTCCGCCAGTTTACCCAGTGTGATATCGACATTTTGGGAGAACCTGGGGAACTGGCAGAGATTGAACTGATCCTGGCCACTACCGCTATGCTGGGCAAACTGGACTTCAAGAATTTTACCGTGTGTATCAACGACCGGGGGATCTTGAGAGCCATGGCGGCTTACAGCGGCTTCCAGGAGGAAGATTATGATGAGGTCTTTGTATGTCTGGACAAGATGGACAAGATCGGCAAAGACGGCGTGGCGGCAGAAATGCAGGAACTGGGATATACGGCGGAACAGGTAGATACTTATCTGGGATTGTTCGACCAGGTGGCGGAAGATGTAAACGGCGTGAAGAGCCTCAAGGAGATCCTGGGAGACTGCTTGCCGGATGAGGTGGCGAATAGCCTGGAGCGCATTATGTCCTGTGTGGAGGCGGCCAAGGAGTGTGAGTTCCGGCTGAAATTTACGCCTACCCTGGTGCGGGGCCAGTCCTATTATACGGGGACGATCTTTGAAGTGGTGATGGATGATTTTGGGGGTTCTGTAGCAGGAGGCGGGCGCTACGATAAGATGATCGGAAAGTTTACCGGACAGGATACGCCGGCCTGCGGTTTCTCTATCGGATTTGAGCGGATTGTCATGCTTTTGCTGGAACAAGGCTACCAGGTTCCAAAGAAACGGCCTAAGAAAGCCTATCTGCTGGATAAAAACCTGCCGTCAGAGGGCCTGTTGAAGGTGCTGGCGAAGGCCAAAGAAGAGCGGGAGCAGGGATATCAGGTGCTGATCGCCAAGATGAAGAAGAATAAGAAATTCCAGAAGGAGCAGCTGCTGGAGGAAGGCTATGAGGAGATCACAGACTGTTACAGCGATTCTGTGGACAGAATATAGCAAAGAGTCGGTGAGACCATAGAGAAGGGAAAGAGAGAGGAATAAAGATATGGCAGAGTCAATGCAAGGATTAAAACGGACACACCGCTGCGGAGAACTGGGAAGCGGCGATATCGGAAAGACTGTGACCATCATGGGATGGGTCCAGAAGAACAGAAATAAAGGCGGACTGGTGTTTACCGATGTGCGGGACCGCTCCGGTATCATCCAGGTGGTGTGCGAAGAAGGAAAGACAGACGCGGCGCTCATTGAGAAGGCGGCAAGATTAAGAGCAGAATATGTGGTGGCGGTTGTCGGAACTGTGGAGAAACGTTCCGGCGCTGTCAATGAGAATCTGAAAACGGGAGAGATCGAGGTGATCCCGGAAGAACTGAGGGTTCTTTCTGAATCAGAGACACCTCCTTTTCCGATTGAGGAGAACTCTAAGACGAAAGAGGAAGTGCGCTTGAAATACCGCTATCTGGATCTGAGGAGACCGGATCTTCAGCGCAATCTCCTGATGCGCAGCCAGGTTGCTACCCTGACCCGGCAGTTCCTGGCAGAGGAAGGGTTCCTGGAAATCGAGACTCCGATACTCATTGGAAGTACTCCGGAAGGAGCCAGGGATTATCTGGTACCCAGCCGGATCCATCAGGGAAGTTTCTATGCCCTGCCCCAGTCGCCCCAGATTTTTAAGCAGCTTCTGATGTGTTCCGGATGCGACCGGTATTTTCAGCTTGCCAAATGTTTCCGGGACGAAGATTTGAGAGCGGACCGTCAGCCGGAGTTTACCCAGATCGATATGGAGATGTCTTTCGTAGACGTGGACGATGTGATCGATGTCAATGAGCGGCTTCTGGCATATCTTTTTGAGAAAGTGCTGGGTGTGAAGGTGGAACTTCCTATTCCCCGGATGACATGGCAGGAGGCCATGGACCGGTTTGGATCTGATAAACCGGATATCCGGTTTGGCATGGAACTGCGCGATGTGACAGAAGTGGTAAGAGACTGTGAGTTCGGGGTATTTAAAGGCGCCATTGAGGACGGCGGAACTGTACGGGGCATCAACGCCAAAGGACAGGGCGGGATGCCAAGAAAGAAAATCGATAAGCTGGTAAGCTTTGTGAAGGATTACGGGGCAAAGGGGCTGGCTTATATTGCCATCCAGGAAGACGGGACGGTGAAATCCTCTTTTGCGAAATTCATGAAAGAGGAAGAAATGAGCGCTCTGATCCAGGCTATGGAAGGAGAGAGCGGAGACCTTCTCCTGTTTGCGGCGGATAAGAAAAAGATCGTCTGGGATTCACTGGGCGCCCTGCGTCTGGAGCTGGCGCGCCAGATGGAGCTTTTGGACAAGAGCGAGTATAAGTTCCTGTGGATCACAGAATTCCCGCTTCTTGAGTGGAGCGAGGAACAGAACCGGTTTACAGCTATGCATCATCCATTTACCATGCCTATGGAGGAAGATCTGCAGTATATCGACAGTGATCCGGGAAGAGTCCGGGCAAAGGCCTACGATATCGTGCTGAATGGAAATGAGATCGGAGGCGGAAGCGTCAGGATCTTCAATCCGGAGGTACAGAATAAGATGTTTGAGGTCCTTGGATTTACAGAAGAGCAGGCCCAGGCTCAGTTTGGCTTCCTTTTGACCGCATTCAAATATGGAGTGCCGCCTCACGCGGGATTGGCTTACGGACTGGACCGTCTGGTCATGCTGATGGCCAAGGAGGACAGCATCCGGGACGTGATCGCCTTCCCGAAGGTAAAAGATGCCTCCGACTTAATGACCGAGGCGCCGGCCAGAGTCACCAAAGAGCAGTTGGATGAACTGGGGATCACGGTAGTAGAAGAAAAAGAGGAAGAATAGAGCTGGAAAAGTAGTGATGGAAAGAAGAGAGTGTCGAAAAATCCTCAGATTAGATGATTAATCGGCACCCTTGTTCCATTTATGTTATGGAGAAAACAGGAGAGTATCCTTTTGTTTGTGGATATTCTCCTGTTTTTTCATATAATTTAATAAAGAATCTTGTTTTAGACTTTGTTAAGTTAATTCTTTTTTAGGAATCCAAATGCTTTTTTCATATGGATTCAACGGTTCATTCTGTATAGGATTCCTTTTTCGCTTAGGATATTTTCATAGGATTCAGTAATTATTCCATTCCTGAAAGCTGGATGTATGCCAGTTGTAAATAGTTTGTCATTTCAGAAATCGGCAAATTTTCTAAAGATACTGTTTGCAACACCTTTAATTTTTTAAATCCAATATAGAAAATTAAAATATATACATTTAGAAAATCAATTTGAAAAAGTACGGGGGGGGGTAAAATGTAAAAGGAAATTTTGTGAAGGAATGGAAGAGAAAAATGGATCAAGAACAAAAGGCAGTTCTGCTGTGTGAAGAGTACCGACGGAGTGGATACGCATGTTCTGAGTCGGTGGCGAGGGCGTTGGCAGATGTGTTTTGCCTGAGTTTCTCTGCGGAGACATATAAAGTGATCAGTGTATTCGCTGGAGGAGCAGCAGAAGACGGCCGCTGCGGTGTGCTGGAGGCAGGACTTTTAGTCATGGCCAATCTGTATACTCTTGGCAAAATAAGACCGGGGCAGTCTTTGGAGGAACTTTCGATAGAGCTGCACGGGAAATTTCAGGAGAGATACGGAAGTTACCTCTGTTCTGGAATCTTTTATCCACTCTATGAGACACATCAGAAAAGCGGAGAAAAAGAAGAAGATTTTTCCTGCGCGTTTCATGAAGGGATTTCTATCATTACAAGATTTCTGATTACGAAGCTGACAGAAAGGAAAAGACAATGAAGAAAAGGATTTTAAGTGTACTCCTTACAGCGGTGATGATCGGACTGCTTGCTGTAGGATGCGGAGGAAGTGAAGAAGGCGGCGATGGGTCCGCGGAAAAAGGAAAGGTTATTGTAGGCGGCAAGAATTTTACAGAAGCGTTTCTGCTGAGTGAGCTGTATTCTGTTGCCCTGGAAGACAATGGATATGAGGTAGAGAGAGTATTCAATATGTCTACCGATACGCTGACACCGGCTATTCAAAATGGAGAAGTGGATATGTATCCGGAATATACGGGAACCGCGTTGACCGATATTCTGGGAATGGATCTGGAGACCGATCTGGACAAGATCTATGAGACGGTATCCACGGAATTTGAAGAGCAGTGGGGGATCAAATGGCTGGAACTGACAGAGATGGAGGATAAGGTCGCGATCGTCATGCTGAGAGAAAAAGCAGAGGAACTGGGAGTTACCAATCTCAGTGAACTGCAGAAAGTCTCTGATCAGCTGGTGTTAGGAGACGGCGTTAACTTCGCGGAGCGGGAGGACGACCTGCTCAGACTGAATGATATCTATGGAGAATTCAAATTCGAGGTAGTTACCATAGACGGAAGTCTTGCGTACAGTTGTCTGGACGATGGGACAGCGGATGTGATCCCGGGACTGACCACGGATGTGCAGCTTTTGGACGATAAATATGTGATGATCGAGGAAGACATCCCTGTATGGCCGCCTCAGTATGTGGCTCCGATCGTCAGAGATGAAGTTTTGGAGGCTAATCCAGACATGGAAGAAGTCCTGAATCACGTATCAGGGACCTTGACCACAGAAAAAATGATCGAGATGCTGAATGAAGTTGTTACAAACGAACGAGATTATGAAGAAGTGGCCGCAGAATTCTATGAAGAAAATTGTAAATAGCCACAAAAAGAAAACGAGGCAGGAAAAGGGGTATTCATGTGGTCCACAGGCTTTGGAAGCGCTGGCTGGGGTATATGAGATACCCCTTTGCTCTGCTGTAAAAAGCCAGGCGCTTTTATTTACGAATGGAGCGGGGGTCCAGGACCGGTGCGCTGTATTCCAGGCGGCTCTGGCAGTGATCGGGATCTGGTATGGCCGGAGCGGGCCAAAAGAAAGCCGCGAGCAAGCCAGATGGGCGGCCAGGCTTCTGGCAGAGAGGATGAAAGGAGCCTGCGGCAGTTATCTGTGCCGGGAGATAGCCGGCCGGGACCGGCAATGTGGAAGAAAAACCTTTGAGGAACTGTTAGAAACAGCCAAGACCATTCTAAATGAGATCAGAAAGCAGGAGTTTGAGATGGAAGAAAGAGTCAAGAAATTTAAGGTCCATGAGCGGATGCGCCCATATGTGACATGGATCATGAAGGAAGAAGATTGGAGATTCGTAGATGCCGCTAAGGATTCTGGAGAGCTTCCTGAGGGGACGTTTACACAGACAGAACTGGAACAGGCCTATCGAAAAGGAATCGTCAATAAAAAAGCAGAAAACGGAAAGATCCGCTATGTACTTGGAACCTTTCATAAAAGGATCGACTGCTTCATGCGGGGAGAACGGGAGGCTTTCGAGGCGCTTCCAGAAGAAGTCAGATCAGCGATCGTGGAATATGAACAGGATATCCATTTGTGGGTGATCCCATACCGGGAGCCTGGGAAAAATAAGAAGGTAGTTCAGCCGGTTCCCATCGAAGAAGCATTACAGATCGTTGATGAAGCAGACTGTCGGTTTTATGTGCAGGAGTGTGACTGCAAGGTGTATCGCAGAGATCAAAGTCACATGAAGGAGACCTGCCTTCACTTTTTTACAGATGAGTCTGTGCTGAACACTAATTTTGACAGAGGTTATGGCAGAGAGCTGACGAAGGAAGAGACCAAGGAATTGTTAAAGGAAATAGACCGGGATGGACTGGTACATAATTTTGAGGGAGATTCCTTCTGCAACTGCTGCTCTTGCTGCTGCTGGGCCCTGCGGGGGATGAAGAGCTACGCGGAGCAGGGATTCCCGGTATTTGAGGAATATGTGGACGCCAAATATATCATGGAAGTCAAGGAACAGGACTGTCGGGGATGTGGGGCCTGTGTCTCCATATGTCCGGCTCAGGCGCTGGAGAAGAAAGGCGCCAAAATGTGGGTCGATCAGACGAAATGCCTTGGCTGCGGCGTCTGTAGGACGAAATGTAAATTCGATGCGTTAGTTTTGAGAAAAAGAGGAGAATAGCACGTGATTTCTAAGATTATTGAATATATGCTTGGCGACTCTGAAAGATATCTGCTTTTGATCCAACAGCATTTGATCATCGATGCGGTGGCGCTTGCCATCTGTATCGTCATTGCGCTTCCTTTTGGCTATATCTGCGCAAAAAGTGAGAAGATATCCATGCCTGTCATTGCGGTCGCCAATATCATTATGGTATTTCCCAGTCTTGCGCTGTTTGCCCTGCTGCAGCCGATCATTGGGATCGGAATGACACCGGCGGTGATCGCGCTGGTATTTCTGGGGATCCCAACTTTGATACTGAATACAAGATCTGGATATAAGAATGTAGACCGGACAGTGATCGAAAATGCGTACGCAATGGGAATGGAACCTTGGAGGATCTGCCTGACGGTGGAAACGCCGCTGGCGCTTCCATCTATCCTGAATGGAATGAGGATCACAACGGTTTCCCTGATCGCGGGGACGACGATTGCCGCGTATGTAGGGGCGGGAGGCCTTGGCTTCTATATCAAGCTGGGCCTGACGGCAAATCAGCCAGAAGTCATGTATCTGGGGGCGCTGACAGTTGCCGGGCTTGCCATTATCGTGGACTGTACCCTGGCATATTTTCAGAGAAGACAGTTAAGAAAAATCGCATAAAACAAAAGAACGAGGGAGAAAAATGGGAGAAATCGCAATAGAATTTAAAAACGTCTCAAAGCGTTTTAAAGGAAATACCTATGACTCAGTATCAAATGTGGACCTTGCCATAGACAAAGGAAGCTTTGTGACGATCCTTGGGACATCCGGCTCCGGGAAAACCACATTGTTGAAGCTGGTCAATCGTATCTATGAGCTGACAGAAGGAGAGATCCTCTACTTTGGAGAAAATATCATGGGGCTGGAGGCAAAGGATTATCGCAGGAAGATCGGATATGTGATCCAGCAGAGCGGATTGTTTCCTCACCGGACGGTGGAGGACAACATCGCTGTGGTGCCCAGGATGCTGAAATGGAAGAAGGAACGGATCCAGGAGCGGATCCGGGAATTGATGGAGCTGGTGCAGCTGGATTATGAGACCTATCGCAGGCGATATCCAAGAAGTCTGTCGGGAGGAGAACAGCAGCGGGTCGGCATTGCCAGAGCCCTCGCCACAAACCCCTCCGTTATGCTGATGGATGAACCCTTTGGGGCCATTGACGCGATCACGCGGGGCATTTTGCAGCAGGAGATCAAAAGACTGCAAAAGCAGTTGAAAAATACGATCTTGTTTGTGACCCATGACGTGTATGAGGCATTCCTTCTGGGTCAGAAGATCATTGTTATGGACAAGGGAGCCATCCAGCAGTATGATACCCCCTATAACATCATGATGCATCCGGCCAATGAGTTTGTGAAGAAGCTGATCACCACAGGCGATGTCTATGACAAATTGAAGGTACTGCCTGTAGATGAAGAGCTGGAGCCGGCAACAGAACAAGAGATCGAAAGCGGAGTCCGCATCGACAGCAGCAGGCATCTCAATGACGCTTTGGCCCAATTTATAAAAGAAGAATGCAGATATTTGATCGTAGAAGAGGATGGCCAGGTAAAAGGCAAATTGGTCATCGATCAATTAAAAAATGTTATGGATGATCAAGGGGGACAGGAATGATAGAATATATTTTTTCGCATTATGATAAAATCCTCACCTGTCTGACAGAACATGTATATATTACATTCATGGCCGTTCTGATCGCCTTTGTGATCGCCGTGCCCTTCGGGATATTGATTTCCAAATGGAAGAAATTGTCTCCGATCGTAAATGGTATCTGTAACGCCATTTTCTCGATCCCAACCCTGGCGCTTCTGGCGATCCTGGTTCCGATCACAGGCCTGGGGAACACATCGGCCATCACGGCGCTGGTATTGTATAACCAGTATGTACTCATCAAAAATATCGCAGAAGGCTTTGACGAGATCAATCCCAGTATCTATGAGATTGGGAAAGGACTGGGATATGGGAAGCTCAGCTTCTTTCTGTCTGTGGAATTTCCAATGGCGCTGCCTATGATTATCAGCGGGATCAAGCTGGCGGTGATCGGAACCGTCACGATGGCTACCCTGGGAGCGACTATCGGGGCAGGAGGTCTGGGAGAACTGATCCTGATGGGCCTTACCATGAAGCACTGGGATGAAGTGATCACAGGGGCTATATTGTGCGCGGCCTTCGCCTTTCTGCTTTCCATACTGTTACAGAAGGTCGAGGACGCCGCCAGAAGACGCGCCCAAGGTGAGCGGCGATGAGAAGGAAGCATACCGCCCAGATGATCTGTACCCTTGCAATCGCAAACACAGCGCTTTACGGACTTCCCTATATGAAAGGACAGTTCTACGACATTCTGCTGGATTCTCTGAACCTGACACATACTCAGCTCAGCACACTATTTAGTATCTATGGCGCTGTCTGCATGGCGGCATATCTGCTGGGAGGGGTATTGACCGACTGCGTGTCTCTGAAAAAGCTGATGACGGCGGCGCTGATCGTTTCAGGCCTTTTGCATCTCTATGCGATGACCATTCCGGGATATGCCGTGTTGTGCGTGATCTTCGGCGCGCTGGCTTTGACCTCAGTTTTTGCTTTCTATCCGGCCTCAATGAAAATGCTGACCTATCTGGGAGGAGAGGATCAGAAAGGGACTGTATTTGGGACTTACATATCGATCATTAACATTACCGGGACTATCGTTGTGGGAATCGGCCTTTTGATCCTGATCCAGACGGGAGAAAACCTGTTGGTTTTCCGGGTGATCACAGGCTTGTATGGAATCCTGCATTTTGTGGCCGCATTCCTCTTAAATATGCTGTTTCAGGAAAAGAATGAAATCAAGGGAACGAAGCAGATTGAATGGAAGAAACTGATATGGATCGTCAGGAACAGAAATGTATGGCAGGTGGTGATCATGGTATTCTGTAACTACCTTTTGATCGCGGTAATGACCTATACGATTCCATATCTGTCTCAGGTGTATCAGATGAGCGATACAAGTGTGCTGGCGCTCTCGATCCTGCGGGTCAATGTCATCACCATCCTGATCTCACCTTTCGCTGGGGTGATCGTGGACAAGGTGGGGTCGGCAATCCGTTTTATCAGCGCTACCTTCCTGTGCTGTCTTGGTCTGGGCGCGGGAATGCTGGCAAGCTTGTACGTATCTATTCCAGTAGGACTGGTGGCCCTCTTTATTATATTGATCACGGTAGTGTGTACAGCAGGCAAAAGCGTCAATATGGTCGCGGTCTCTGAGATTGGAATTTCGGAAACATATCTGGGAACTGTGATCGGGCTGGTCTCTTTTGTCGGTTATTCTCCCGACGCTTTCTTTTACACGATGGCCGGGCGGGCGATCGACACCTTCGGACTGGGAGGCTATGAAATGATCTTTATTCTCTTTCTGGTGTGTTCTGGGATTGGACTGGTCTCCTGCTGTATTCCACTGAAGAAAATAGAGAAGGGAGTGGTGCAAACTCATCAGGGTAATGATGAACAGCTCCCTGTTAAATAGGTAACGAAAAAAATATAAATTTTTGTTTGAGTAGGCACCATGTTCCCTTCTAAGTGACAAGGTTTTACTATTGTCTACTTAGAAGAGGGCACATCATGAAAAAATAACTCATCTATTTTGCAATGCCCTTTTCTTCTTTATTGTTTATGGCAGTGGTATATTTCCGAAATGTAAAACCGGAAGCAAAACGCTTCCGGTTTTTAAGAGCGACAGACGGGGCTCGAACCCGCGACCCCGACCTTGGCAAGGTCGTACTCTACCAACTGAGCCACTGTCGCATT
>CABPCP010000002.1 GCA_902406105.1 uncultured Mordavella sp. | reverse complement strand
TAATGACATATCTTATATCAGTTTTTTGAATTTACACAAAACTTGAAACGGTCTCGATTATACTGGGCAAGAGCATCCACAATCAGTTTATATTCTGTTATCCATTCTCCATTAAAGTTCATGAGTTCAATATTATCGTTTTCACCAAATTCAAAGATATATTCACTATTTCCTTGCAATTCAATAACAAACTGAACTTCTGTTCCCACATAATTATAAAAATTTTCCGGGCCATATTGGTAGAGAATATTTTTTATTGCTGGAAACGGGAATAAAGGACGTCCATTCGCTGCAAGGTATTCATCATCATTTTCTCTCTGATATATCATAATGTCTGCTAATTCGTTTGTGCTTTCGCTGAGACTTACAACGTCTTCCCAGCCAGCTTTACTTAAAACATCCTTAAATATATCAAAAACTTTTTCCTTCGTCATGGCTACTGTACTCCTTTAAATATCTTCTTTTTTCTATTGCAACAAATCTTTCTTTTATTTGAAATATACCATAGTATCAATTACACTACACCGATTATTTGCTATTATAAGTTTCTTTTATGTACAATCCGCGGAATATAATTTCCCTGCTTTATCTCTTTGCTTATACGACCTCTGTTCATTTTCCAAAACCCATCTAATTTATGCAACCATACCCCATCATCCCACATGTATTCTTCTTGGTCTTTAAAAATTCTATTGCCATACTAATATTCTCTTCTTCCAACAGCTCATCTACAGTAATGTCCACTTTCATACTCTCTTCTCCACTCAAATATTTATAGTAATTTTTATCACATTGAATTCTTCATTCCTGCTATTTATTGCCAATTGTTTTCGTAATTCTTTCTCTGGGTAGCGTAACTAAGGTGGTATCCATATAAAATCTCCTACTTATTCTCCACAAAACCTTTGAATTATCACAAGAACAGGAGATGAAGTATGTCAACTACTCTTAGTTATTCGTCACATAGTTATGACAAAAACAGTTACCTATGAAGCTACGTGTCAATTACTCTTAGTTATTCGTCACAGAAAGAAGTAATTGTTACTACAAATACTGTGAGGGCAACTGTGTCAATTACTCTTAGTTATTCGTCACTACTGCTTTTCTATGTCTTATTATTTATTTTACTCCAGTTTTTTACTTTTTTCTATGCCGTTTTCTTTAAAAACCCGGTCAGTCCCTCTTTCGGAGTTATTCTGTTTTTCCTGTAAATTCAGGCCTTCCAGGATCTTTTTCTTGTTGCCTTTTGGGGTACAACTTGATCGACCGGATTTTTCGCTCCTTTTTGCTCTCTTTTTCATCATTTTGAGCCATAAACTCTTCCCATCCCTTATATTTACCGGCTTCAGACTAACCGGGTTTTTTGATTGCGCTATCTTCTCCTGCACCACGCACCCCATCTCAATTCCGTTTCTCGCCCCGATTCCTGCCAGTAATGCCTTTCGTATCATTTCTTCTGATCCACTGATAAACAAAATAACAAGGCGGAAACAATTTCCCAAGATATCATTGATAACATGGCATATTTACTGTCCACTGAATCTTCATCTGGTCTTTGGTGTGATAGCTGATAAAAGCATAAGAGCACGCCATCCTCTCTGTTTTTCAAGTTTCTGTCGTATTCTGCTTACGCGTTTGAGACATTTCCGTCCAGCTGCTCCTTATCTGTAAAAATCATGCCTGCGTCAACATGAAAATTTTTTCCCGATATAGGCTCGCAATATTTGCTTTCCCCTGCACCATAGCCATTAATCGTAATCTTATGACTTGAAGAAAAACGTTTGACAGTGGTACAGGAAAAAGCCTTCTTGTATACATATTCCGTGTCTTCCGGCAGTTTATATGCATCGCTTTTCCAGCAGGACGGAAAACAGATTAGGGTCTTTTTATCTGCCGACCATATAATCCCGTCTTCATCTTCTGTATACCCTTCAAAATGATTATAATCATAGTCCTTGGCAAAATCTGCTATGATTTCATTGTTATTGGTCAGAATGGCAGGCCCTACATAAGGCATATCCAGCCATTCCATCGGCACATAGTCATATTCCAGTGAATCCAGAGAATCCGGTATTTCCATGACAATTCCTGTGGAAATCGCAGATGTAAATAAAGCCCGGACACTCTCCGGAACCTTAATTCGGTTGATCTTTAGCGACAAGTCAAAGCATTCCGCCCCGATATATTCCAGACCCTCTGGCAAGGTAATATCTGTCAGCAGCTCACATTGGAAAAATGCCTGCCATTCCAGTCTCTTTACCGAAGCGGATAAATCAATTTTCCTTAGATTTACATTATTTGCAAACGCAGCTGCACCAATGGTCTCCACAGTCTCTGGAGTCTTGTAACTATCACCGTCCTTACCGCAAGGATAGCAGACCAGAGTACGCATATCCTTTGTGAACAGCACACCATTTACAGAAGTAAAAAAGGATTTTCCGGATCCACAGTTACTTTCTTAAAACGCTTGACCGGTGCAGTATCCGGTCCATATTCTGTCAAAAAAATGTCTTCTACTATGGATACAGTCTTGTGAATGTATATTTCCCGGAAGGGATGACTTCTTTCTTCGTCTGGCTGGCGGTCAAACAACAAAGCAAAATCACCGGCCAGTTCTGTTATGCCTTCCGGGATTTTCAGGCCCCCATTTGTCTGATCCACTATTTTTGCAGCCATTTCTCGTGTAAATACATCCATTATAATTCACTTCGCACAGTACACAAATTTCTTTCAATTTGCTCTTGTTTTCAAAATTCACAATTTATTTGAACTATCCACTTAGCGCATTAACTTCTTCATTTCTACTATATTATCGCCTATTTTTAAAGCCTTATCTAAAAAGAAACTGCTCATGGATTTGTGAGGAGTTTTTTTCATTAACTAAAATATTCCTTTTTCCTGAAGATAGCTGGTAATAATCTCATGGAATTTTTGGGCTTTTTGTACTTGCTCCTCAGCGTCCTGACGAGAAGCAACGAAAAAATCTTCATAGTCAGCATGTTCACGCATTTCAGAAGATGTTCGAATAATCTTTGAGGCTTCTTTGGAAAAATCTCCCGTCTTAACATGATATTGATTAAAATGGGCGATGACACCGCTGTGCTTGCTGCTGTCAAATTCATCTAAGACATTTACTGCGCGCATTCCATGAAAAATAGAATAATAGGAGCGGTTAAGGGAAAGCTTAAATTTTCCGCATTCTAACATTGCTTTTGCATTTTCCAGTTCTTCAGAGGATCTTTCATACCGGTATTTTGACAAATCTTTTATGCTGCCGGCCATAATACAATCCCCTCCTTTTTCACGTTTTTATAAAATGGCATTACGTTTTCCCACTCTTTAAATTTATCATGATCGATAAGGAGTACAGAAAGGACTTTGTTATATTCTAATTCCAAGTCTACAACAAGATCTGTCATCTGTTCGTGCATCTCTTTAGTATAAGCTCCGATTAAGACAGCAATATCAAGATCCGATTCTTCTGTCTGAGTTCCTCTTGCCACAGAGCCATAGAGGATGATACTTGTGATTGAATCCTGAAAAATATGGATAAGTCCGGGAATTAATTTTTTCAGCAGATTTGTATAATTTTCCATTGTGTGCCCCCTTTCTCCTGTTTGAAGTTATTGTACCCTATTTTGAGAACGAAATCAATCAAGGTGTTTTGGGAGATTGAACGCTAAATATTGAAAAGTTGAGGCTGATATGGTATTATTTGAGTACAACTAAACGGAACTCTACCTCATACAATCTTGTGGTTTTAATTTTTTATAATCCACCGAATAGGTGGGAACATCAAAAACCAAGGAGGAAGAGAGTATGAGAAAAACTG
The DNA here is from genome assembly GCA_902406105.1 of uncultured Mordavella sp. GTDB lineage: Bacteria > Bacillota > Clostridia > Lachnospirales > Lachnospiraceae > Massilistercora. The sequence continues at coordinate 84,149 of CABPCP010000002.1, read as the reverse complement.
TGAAAAACCAGAAGGTAGAAGTAACCCGTAAAATAGTTGGAGAGCGCATCGGAAGACTGAGATGCAGTATTAATCTCAGCCAGGAGAAGCTTGCGGAGATTGTAGATGTAAGTCGTTTGACGATTTGGAAGTGGGAGAACGGTAAATGCTGGCCGACACTTCCGCATCTCGCAAAGCTGGCTAATCTATTCGGTTGCTCAATAGATTATCTGGTCCTCGGAACAGAGATTCGCGGACGCGACAAGGAAGAGGACCAGATAGGTCTTATATTATTAAACAGAACAGTACATAACATTTTAAAGGGCATATGCTTTTGCATATGCTCTTTTTGTATACCAGTGGGTAATGTAATAACTATAAAGATTATTTTATAATACTTGCGTAAAGGGGGGATTCGCCATGAAGAACAAAATTATAATTAAAAAAAGTAACAATCACATCCACTTTTATTTACACTGTGACGCTGGACATCTTTTTCTGTTTTCGGAACGATTTCATAAGGGCGTGTATGATTACTTTCGATGTGGTCGGTCGGAAAGTGAACTGCGAAAATATCACAGCTATAATAAGAATCCGAGACGAGATCATACGATTGAAAAATGCCTAAAGAAATCGTATAGGCGTTGTGCGTTGGAAGAACTTGAAGTGGCGTAAAGAAAGGAGGAGTGAAGATGAGTAAGGACATCATGTGCAAATCTGCAATCTTGATAATCCTGATGAAGGGGATGTGTTTTTGATCCCGTTCAAGACATTGAGTCTTTTGACGATATAACTGCAACTAGTAGAAAGATTGTACTTTCAACAATCCAGAATACAAATCAGATGTTGAGGACAAAAGTATGGAGTAGTATTAAGGATGTCTGCTGATGAAAAATTAGTGTGGTGCTTGTGTCCATTTATTTCGAGGGTGGATTATCTTCTGTGGATGACTGAATAGCCCCCTTAGAAAAGCATGAGAAAAAAGACTATGCTCCATTTGACAAAGGGCAACAAAATTTTCAGAGGAGGAAGATACTATGAAGAAATATCTTTCAATTATGAGTAAAAATACAAAGTTGAAGTGCATTGGGGTAATTGTACTTGTGTTTGTCAACTCTATGCTTTCATCTATATGGCCGGTGAAACTAGGCGAATTGTACACCAACATTTCTGACGGAACGGTTAACACTATTGCACAGAGTTTACTTGCAATAGTAACCTTTGGATCGGTATACCTTTCAGCTGAGTGTATTACTATTATTCGGCGTGTTGTTCTTGATTGCATCATTGCTTCTCATGAAGCTGAGATTCGTGAGTATAGCATTGAAAAGTTATTAAAGATGCCGGTATCGTATTACTCTGGCTGCCTAAGTGGAGAAAAAACTGCTCAACTTAATCAGGGGGTGGCCGGATTTAGCCAGCTTATTAAAATCATGTGCAATGATATATTTGCCACTGTATTGACAGCAGTATGCACCCTTGTTCAGGTGTTCCTTAATGCACCGGGAATTATGGTTGGGATCATGCTTATGTATCTTGTGATTACAATCATTATCTCTGCTTTCCAAATTCGCTCCCAGAATGGCATTCGTGAAAGCATTGTTGGACAGAAGAATGCATTAGATGGACAAATTTGTCAGTCCATCTCCAACCTTGAACTGATTCGAGGGATGAATGCAGAGGAATATGAAAAGAAAAGACTTATTCCGAGTATCTTGAATATTAGTCGAACCGAAAAAAGACATCATAGGTATATGGGCTCATTTGATTGCCTGAAGCAGTTTTGCAAGATTTCATTTCAGTTAGTGCTTCTTGTAGCTTCTATTCTCTTGATTTCTAATGGACAGATGTCTGCAGAATCTGTGATTACGATTTGTCTGCTGTTTCAGCAACTGGTCAAACCGATTGATGAGGTATACCGTTTTATGGATGAAACTGCTTCATCTGCAATTAAGGCGAAAGTGTTACTTGAAGTTGCAGCCAGCCCTTCAGATGAAGTGTTTGACATTCAATCCTCTGGTGAGGATGCAAGAGGAAACGATATTCGAGTTGAAGATGTTGTAGTTACTAATCCTGAGAAAGATCTTTCACTTGCCTGGTATGAAGACATCGTTATCCCAAGCGGGAAGATTATTGCGTTGCAGGGTCCAAATGGTTGTGGAAAATCGAGTTTGATAAGATGCCTGAATCGTTATTACCCACATACACAAGGAAAAATCACGTTGTTTGGCAAGGAACAGAGTCTCTTTAGTCAGAAACAGCTGACGGACATGCTGTATTACACACCTCAAAGCTCATTCTTTATTGCCGGAACTGTCCGCGAGAACCTCCTGTATGGGATTGAGAGAGAAATTAGCGATGAAGAATTAGTTATAGCTTTGAAGAATGTTCATTTGGTAGGAGAAGGTCATAACGATACCGTTATTCGTATAGACCCTAAAGAAGCGCTTGATTGTATGATAAGCGAAAAGGCCGATGAGCTTTCTGGAGGCATGAAGCAGCGGCTCTCACTCGCCAGAGCATTCTTACGAACGCCAAGATTGTATGTATTTGATGAGGTTACAGCTAATCTCGATGAAGATGCAACTAATTATGTCCTTGCAAATATTGAGTCGCATGCTAAAAAAATCGGTGCGGGGATTGTGTATATATCTCATGATCAGAAGGTTGTTGACAGATGCGATAAGGTCATAGCATTACGAAACAGGCTCCATAAAAGTTCAGAAGAAAAGGAGGTTGCATAAGCGGAGGCGGAAAATTTTCTCCTCCCAACAAGGCTACTCTGTAGTCACATAATGTAAACATCAGCCGATTGAAAGTATTTGAGGAGGTTAGCAGATATGAAGGTTTTTACAGATAAGAAAAATGAGAGAACTTTGGAAGGAGGTATTCATATGATGCACGAACATAGAGGCCCGGGGAGACATATTCCCCCTCACGGGCGGAAAGCCCTTATAAATATTGAATTTGATGAGGCTGATTGGACATTGCTGAAAGAAGTTTTTGGCGATGAAGATACTGCGCTGGCAGCCTCGGAGATTATTAGGGAGGCTCCGCCAGAGATCCAGATACTTGCAGTCCAGCTTATGAATATTATTGAGGAGGTGGCCTAATATGAATATGAATTTTGCAAAATTTCCGGCTCCTGTCCTGGGAAATGATACGCAGGAACTTTACGCTAAGCTGTACGGTGATGCCGGGAAAAGGTTTATCGAAATTCTTAACTCATCACCGAATGAAATCGCAGTAATTTCCAGGCTGATTGCCTATCTGAAAGAAAGAGGAGGAGAGTAGTATGGATATGCAGAAAACGGCTAGAGAAATCGGACTGTTTGAAACGGCGATCAATCTGGCGAAGGTCAACAACAGTGCTGATGTCATTCAAAAGGTGGGGGCCTCAATGCCCCTGCCAGATGAAAGAATAGTGGTTCGGGTGGGACGGGTTGCTGAGTGGCTCCTTAGTTTTGGCAAGGACAAGTATATGTTTCTTACACCAGAAATCGCCTTGATTGAGGAAATGGGGAAATTATCCAACAAAAAAACAGAGGTCATCATCGCCGTCCCCTGTGATCTAGATTCGGAAGCTAAGGAACGTCTTAAAAATAATCTGCCTCATGGAGTATCTGTAGCTGTGCTGGAGGAACCGTATTTTCCACAGTCATTCTTTCCGGGAAATGGAATGGTGGTCATAAGCGGATACTTGGGTGGTGATCGAGCGATGGTTTTGCCAGACACATACAGAATGGTTGAGCATTACAGTGGTTTTCTTGGGAAAAAGATTTTTGTACCTTATAAAGAACTCGGTGTTGCAACTCGATATGATGGATGGATGGAGATAGGTCAACATAGATTAAGTACGAAATGGAGGAGTGAGTCATGAATAATGCGATAGCTGTTTCAAATAAAAAAGTATTTTTTAAGGAAAAGAATCGTGAAAACAAAGGGAATATCCGTAACAAGTTTGGGAAAAGCGCATCGTTAATTCTGATTGCGGCCATGTTTGTGTTTGGAAGTGTTTTGGCGCTTCTCTTGGATATTCCTGTAAAGAGCGTGATGAACAATTATTCATATGACGTGCTCGTTATTCTTGTAGTAATGGAACTATTTACAAATTTAATTACTGAGACAGGAATCATGCAACATCTTGCAATTAAAATTGCCGAGTTGTCAAGAGGGCAAAAGAGAATGTGTTTGATGTTGTTCGGTGGAGTAATGTTTCTCATATCCTCTTGCTTAAATAACATTACGGCAGTTTTGGTAATATTACCTATTGTTTTCGTCCTTTTGAAGACACTCGAAGTTGATCGTAAATATGTATATACGTTTTTTGCGACTATTCTTGCATTATCAAATTTAGGGGGGGCATCTAGTCCGATAGGGGACTTCCCGGCAATCATTATAATGACATCGGGGATTACAAGTTTCCTTGGTTACCTGACACATGCGTTCCCGTTGTTTGCATTTACTTCTATTGTTTTACTTGAAATATGGGGAATGAGCGTTAAAAGAGAAAAAGATGATAGTGCTATCCGACAGTTGGCTATAAGCACTCTTAAAAGTCAATATAAGAATTGTATGATTCGCTTTGATGTTTTGAAGTGGTTGGCTGTCATTTTTGTCGGCATGCTTATTGCCTGGAGTATTGTCCCACAAAATATTATTCCACCGGAGATTATTGCAGTCTTAGGTTATGTGGTGGTAATGGTAATTTGCTCGATAAAAAAGATCAAGGTAGAACAGATTATGGATCTAAAATCTGTGCTTACGATTGCGTCCTTTTTGTTCTTTGCACAAGTAATTAGCCAGACCGGACTTTTAAATCTTATAGCTACATACCTTCAAAGCAATATTGGTAATCCTAAGATTCTGGTTATGGTTATTATGTTGATTACATCGTTAGTGGCTGGAATATTTAGTGCAGGCCCAGCAGCGGCAGCCATGATGCCTGTTATTGTTGAAATCTGTAATGGCCCTCTTGGTGCACAGGCAGATTGGATTGCAGTTGCATATGCAGCGGCGATTTGCTCGGGAAGTTCCTTGTTTATTTGGAGCGCAACAGGAGGATTTATTCTATCAGAAAAAATTAATACTGCTAATATTGAAGATGAAAGGGGACAAAAGGTTCACTGGGGAGTTGGTCAGTATCTGAAGTATGGTTTTGTGAATTATGCTATTCAGCTTTCAATTGCGTTTGCAGTAATAGCAATAGTTCTATAATGATAGAGAGCTATGGGAGGAGGTGAGAAAATAAGTTGTTATGTAGTATTCTTTTTGAATAGGTTTTCATCGTTGAATAATGATAGTGGGCCCAAAACTCTTCGAGATGTTTTATATGATAGTCATCCTTTGCCAGATAAGAGAATAAAAAGACTTGAAAAGTATTGCTATACGATATTACCCAAGGAGGCGAACGGACATGAATGAACAGAAAAGACGATTGCTACTAATCATTTTAAACCGACTAAGAATTACACATAGATATAACCAGATCGGGGCATATGAGATATATTTTTGCCGGTACAATGAAATCACATTTACGATTTCTGCATACGGGGAAAGTGTAACAATGAGCAAATACCTGGGAGTTTATTCGATAGATCAGCAGAATCGTATTCTTTCTTTTGCTAAAAGTGTGCAGGAAAAGGGATATAATCTTAGGATTGATGACGATAATAGTGAGAAACATGTCGAGATGGGTTGTTTGAATACAGATAAGCAGCAGCTATTTTTCGGTGTGTGTTGTTTCCTCCAGATTATAACTGGCGGCAAGTTTCTTCAATTAAAGTTGATGGCGGCATAGGAGGATGAAGATGAAAGAGTTTACTTTGATTTTAACACCTGGGATGCAGGGTAACGATAAAATTGTGTTAGACTTTGTGCGGGAAAAATATGGGGATGTACCCTGTTCCTTTTACCGCTTGTCCTATGCTCCTCCCTATCAGAAAGACTGGAAAGGGATTGTCGACTACGAGAATCTCTGTAGGTACCATCCTTTTTCCGATGTATCACAAGAACGAATTATCATTATCGATCTACAAGAATGGGTTCCTGAAGGGCATATTCAGGAAGAATTTCTCCGTATATTTTTCATGTATCTTCATGATCAACGTTCTTCGTATTTCGATATTAAATATGTGTTTACAGCTGGAGAATACGAAGAAGAGGATGTGAAAGAATTAATCATATTGCTTTCGCAGTATTTTCAGAAGAAAAGTATAAAAACTAGCCGTATCTTTCAGGATAAAAAACAGTTAGGACAATACTTAAGTGAGAACCACAAGAAGATATCAAAGGAACTAATAGTTAAAATTGCAGGGATGCTAATCGAAGCAAAAGAGAAGATTAGTGGTATTTCGCAAGTAGATTCATTGCTTGCAGAGTTGGAAAATTCTATTCCTGACATGCAAGAAAAAATCGATGAAAAATTGTTGGTTCAGCGAGCAAAACAAGTAAGAGCTTCAGGTTTATATATGCTTTATACGGAAGAGATGGAGAGGATATTAGGGGAATATGAAAAAGATGATAAAGAAAGATAGTTGTTACGATTATGAATATGAATCTATTTGGAGTCAGTATTCGCATATAAAACAAAGCCAAAGATTTTTATCCAATGATTCCGAAGATTTATCGAAGATTTGTGACGTATATAATTTCCGAGATGAAGAACATCCGCGTATAGCAGCGGGAGTCCCGATCCATTACGACCTGACTCGACAAAAGCTCTACTGCCTCCGCTACGGTCCACATGTGCGTGTCAGCGGTGAATCAGGGAAGAAAAAAACGCGCTCTATCGTACGACCAAAAATTTTAGCTTGTGCCTTAAATCAAGATTCTTTTCTAATAAACGATCCGAAAGGTGAGCTTTATGGAGATAAGTCTATCATGCATTTGCTTCAAGAGAAGGGTTATGAAACTCACTGTATCAACCTTCGTGAGTTTTCGGGGGATGGGCTGAATATTTTGAAGCCTGCAATGAACTTTGAAAAAGAAGGACAAAAAACCAAAGCCGATATCTATATTGAAAAATTGTTGGGAAATCTGTTGGAAAATAACCCGGCAAAAGATCCGTTCTGGCCGAAAGAAGCACAGAGAATGATACGATCTATTATCAATATCCTAAGGCGGCTTGTAGATTTGACAGGGGATGAAGAGGTATTTAATCTGGCCTCTGTTAAGTCTTTTGTCCGCATGGATTACCTATATATTAAGCAAATTGCAGAGATGCTGTTAGAAGTAATGCCGGAGAATTCGCCGTGTAATCCGGCAAGAGAGTTGCTGAATATTCTTAATGCAGCAGAAAACACGGTTCGTTCAGTCATAATTTCAGCAAGCGCCATGATCGAAGAATTTACAGTTTGCGAGGCTTTGTTAAAGCAGATTTCAAGTTCCACGTTCGCGCCTAGAGAAATGTATGAAAAGCCGATGGCAGTCTTCTTTATTATTCCCGATGAGACTTCGGGAATGGATAATGTGGCATCATACCTAATCGACATGGTGTACCAAGAGTTAGTCGATGAACATACGAGGCAATATAGAGACAAGCCAGAGGGGGCACCCAGAGATGTTCATTTTATCATAGATGAGTGTTCCAACACGTGCGTTCCAAATCTTGGAAGCAAGGTCAGTATTTCGCGCTCACGGCAGATCTATTTTACCATCGTCTATCAAAATGATGCTGCTATGGAGGCGGCGTACGGAAAGGATTGGCAGAATATTAAGAATAATATGCAAGCGCATCTTTTCCTGGGCAATAGTAATGAAGAGGTTTTAAAGCAGATTGCAGAAGAGGCAGGGACTATTTGTCTGTTAAAAGGGCAGGAAACGATACCGGCAGTTTCGATTAACGACTTGCGGCATATGAGAAAAACAAGGACATATAAAGATGCATTGGTGATGGCAGGAGATTATTTGTATGCGGCCAGACTGCCTGATTATGAAGTTTATCCTATGTTTGTTCAAACGGATAAGGAAATTTCATGGAATGACTATTTAGAGGATAGAGAGCTTTGTGTCCTTACACCAGAAGATTTGTATTCGAAACTGATATCGGCTGAAATTTCATTTGAAAAATCTGATGAATCAGAGGAGGGGCAAACTTCAAAATCAGAAAAAAAAGAAGAGGAAGAAATGGAAGAGGATATAGAAGAAAAACTTTCAAAACTATATGATAAGTTATTTGGAGGCGAAGAAGATGATTCCTAGTACCAGACGTAATACAAAAGCCGGAATAGAACAGATTGATCTTTTTACATATGAATTTCTGGAAAAGCGGACAATATATCTTTTTGGTGAGATTAACTCCAGTACCGCGGCAGAAATCATTTGCCAGCTTAAATACTTAGATGCTATCGCAAAAAAGGATATCACGATCATGCTTAACTCGGCGGGAGGTTCCGTAGCGGATGGCCTGGCAATTATTGACTGCATGGATGCCTGCAGATCAGATATAAAAGTCATTGCAACGGCAATGGCAGCATCTATGGGAGCATTTGTTTTGGCCTGCGGAACAAGAGGAAAGAGGTACGCTACGCCAAATGTAGAGATTATGATCCATCAGCCGTTGGGTGAAACTCGGGGTCAGGCAGCAGAAATAGAGCTGGCAGCCAGGCATATTTTGAAGATAAGAGAACGGTTATATACGATTTTGGCAAGTCAAACAGGAAAAACCAAGGATGATATCGCGAACGATTCAGATAGAGACTATTGGATGAGTGCTGAAGAGGCTCTGCAGTACGGATTGATAGATGCAATAAAATAAGAGGTAATCTAGATGAAATACCCGATGCTGAATAACTGTCTTATGTTTAAGCGTATCAATGCAAGAGAAATCGAGGCAAAAGACTGGCTTAACGATAATACATATATGATAAGTAATGATCTGGCTCGTTATGCGCGAAGGTTAGATGGAAAGCGGAATCCTTATCATATTGATCCATCTCTTTCAAAGGGAGATGTGGATTATATAATGGGAGTTCTTGAGGAAAATGAATTACTAAGACATAAGAATATTCTTATGAAGGATTTTGGGACAATTTTTTATACCCTCTGGCTTCCCAAAAGAAGTAAGAAGCTTTGTACAATTGCGGTAATATATACGTTGCTGTTAAAGGTATTCTGGCTGCCGGTGTTTTGTATTGGTGTTTGGATCTATTCCAATGGCTTCGCTATGGGAGGAGGGGACTATTATCTGGCTGGCAGCCTGGGAGGCGCTTTGGCGGGGCTGTTTGCTCATGAACTGGCACATATGTTTTCGGGGATAACTTATGGGGCTCGTATTTTTGAGATGGGTATTATGGTTCAAAATTTTATTCCCGGTGCATATGTGTTACTCTCTATAGACGAAATCAAATCCAAAAAAGATCGTGTAGATATCCTTGCCGCAGGCATTCAGACGAACATTCTATTTGCAGGAATTTGTCTGATACTTGCGCGTATATTCCCAAGCGTTGGGCTGCCGTTTGTGTGTTCTGCGATTAGCAATACGTTATTGGCATTGATCAACCTGATTTTTATAAATGGTTTAGATGGAGCGTCGATTATCTCGGAATTTCTTGGGATTCAAAATATTACTGATATACCCCAAACTGTACTGTTAAGCAAGAAAAAAAGAAGACGGCTTTTGGCAAAGGGGCCCAGCGGTTATGCGATTATTATGGTAAGTATAATTTTTCAATTACTTCAAGCGGTGTTACCACTGCTTATAGCGATTAATGTACTGGAGGTGATCGCATGTTTATAAAATTAGTCCGTAGAAGCCTTAATGTACTTTTACCTTTTCTGCCATTTGCAATATCATGGTTGGCAGTGCGTAATGGATCGCCTTTCCTGGGAATCGTTTCTATCCTTGCTATATACCTGGTTGTTGCATTGCTTCCATATACAAAAAGACATGAGAATATTTGGATTTTTCTCTTGTCCTCGATTTCTAATATCCCGATAAATATAAGATTGATCAACACATTGGGGCGTGAATTCATTTTGGAAGGAGAAGTTGTGTTGCTGCATCTGATGAGGTATGTGTTGATATATGTAATCGTCTTCTGCGTTGAGCAAATTGTTCTCGGATTTATTGCCAGGTTGATTTGGAGAAGGCAGAAGGTGGGTTCGTAAATGTGGTGCTGAGGCGATGATAGTAGGTAAGGCAAATGGGTGATAAAATGAATATCATCACATTTTGATACCACAATATCAGGATATTCTGAACATTGGTTTAATTGACTTTTTGCTGAATAACGACTTTTTTCTTTCTTATTTTTTGCTGGTATTTTTATTGGACAGCTTATCCTGTATTCTATCCGTAACAAGAAAACGAAAGGACGGATAGAAAATGAAGGGATATAATACACCGGATGGATACATGGGATATGTGGATGGAGAATATCAGTTGTTTGCCAGCGAGGCGGATTACCAGGAATGGATGGAAGAGTAAAGAGGAAAGAGAAAAGAAAGAGAGGATAAAGATGTCAAAGATTTATTTCACATTAACGGGGACGAAGTATTATCTGGGAAATGGATTTCTGAAGCGGGGAATGAAGCTGGAGCTGGAAAAAGAGCCGGACAACGACTATGATAAGGAAGCGATCCAGGTGAAAATGAAAGGCCTTGGCAAGATTGGCTATGTGGCAAACAGTCCATATACTGTGATCGGGGAATCCAGAAGCGCCGGCCGCCTGTATGATAAGATAGGAGATACCGCGGCGGCAAAGGTTGTTTTGATAACGCCAGGCGGCGTGCTGTGCAAAGTATGTAAGAAGAGCCTGGCAGAGGGCTGTAAAAATGAGAAGAAAAACGAAAGTGATGTACAATAATCTTCCCGCCTGTGGTATACTGGCCGTAATGTAAACGTTGATTTAAGGAAGGATGCGCTATGCCAAAGGGAGCGAACCAGAAGTTCAAATTATACCGCCTTGCGCAGATCATGCTGGAGCGGACAGATGAGGAGCATTATATCACCATGCCGGAGATCATAGCCGCCCTTGGAGAATACGAGATCACGGCAGACCGGAAGAGCATCTACCAGGATCTCCGGGATCTGGAGGTGTTGGGAATAGAAGTGGAGGGAGAACCGGTTGGAAAAGGATATCACTATCATGTGACGGACCGGCCTTTTGAACTGCCGGAACTGAAACTTCTGGTGGATGCCATCCAGTCCTCCAAGTTTATCACGGAAAAGAAGACCAACGCCCTGATCCGCAAGCTGGAGAAGCTGGTCAGCAGATATGAGGCGGTAAGCCTGCAGCGTCAGGTGTATGTGTCGGGACGGATCAAAACCATGAATGAGAGTATCTACTATACGGTGGATGCCATTCATAACGCGATTTCCGAAAATAAGAAGATCCGGTTCCAGTATTACCAATGGAACACGAAAAAAGAGATGGAGCTTCGGCGGAATGGGGCGTATTATCACATCAGTCCCTGGGGCTTGTCCTGGGACGATGAAAACTATTATTTGGTGGGCTATGATTCGGAGGCTGGACAGATCCGGCATTACCGGGTAGATAAGATGCTCCATATCCAGATGACGGAGGAAGCAAGAGAGGGAAAGGAACATTTTCAGAAACTGGATATGGCGGATTACGCAAAGAAGAGTTTTGGCATGTTTGGCGGTAAAGAGCAGGACGTCAAGCTGCTGGTGGAGAACAGCCTTGCGGGAGTGATCATTGACCGGTTTGGCAAATCTGTCATGATGATACCGGCAGATGATGAGCATTTTACAGTAAACGTGACGGTTCTGGTCAGCAGTCAGTTCCTGGGATGGATCTTTTCGCTGGGAGAAAAAGTGAAGATCCTGGGACCGGATGAGGTAGTAGAAGAGATGCGGCGGGAAGCAGAGCGCCTGGCGCGGCAGTATGGGGAATAAAAAGCTGTCGGATCGCAGCAGCAATGCGATCCGACAGCTTTCCTCTTTCTAAACCATATAAACTTCAATTCCCTTCTCCTTGTAATACTCCAGATACGCCTGGGGAACATCGGAATTTACGATCACCGTGTTCACTTCGTCCAAATTGCAGAGATAGGTGAAGGTCCTCCGGTCGAATTTGCCTGTGTTGGCAAGAAGGAATGACTGCCGTGTGTTCTGGAACAAATACCCATACAACGGAAGCTGCGCCCGGTTGATGATGGAATATCCATAATGAAGATCCACCCCGTCTACCGTGAAGAATACTTTGTCAAAATACAGCTTTGCCAGCGCATCGGAGGTATATTCCCCGATGGTTTCGATGTGGTTTGTCTCTGTGTGGATATTGCCGCCCAAGAGCAATACAGAAACCTGCGGATTCGAGGCCAGTTCCATGACAGCCGTAATATTGGTGGTGACGACGGTGATGTTTGATTTGCCGCTTTCTGTAATATATTTGCAGAGAAGATTGCAGGTCATGCCGGCCCCAATAAATATAATATCATTGGAATTGATAAATTCAGAAGCCTTTCTTGCGATGCCTTCCTTGTCTTTCAGAGCGCTGTCCGGTTTAGGCGTCCACTTCGTATCGTGATAAAGGATAGAGGAAGCGGCCTCAGCACGTTTCACACCGCCGTGAGTCTTCATCAGCATCCCCTGATCTTCCAGGTCGCTCAGATCCCGTCTGACAGTGGAAAGAGATACGTTCATCAGCTCACCCAGCCGTTTTGTTGAAGCGACCTGATGTTCTTTTAAATAATTGATAATGTATTTCTGCCTCTCAAGTGCTACCATCTCTTGTCCTCCCCGTTTATGATCTTAAGATATTTCAAGATACCAAATAATCACCTATTTTTTAGGGGGGGGGGTAAAAATACGTTTAAAAATCTCCAAAATCAAGCTGTTTTTTACTCCCTGGTATCTATTATCATTATATCATAAATCAAAATCTGTTCCAACATCTTCGCTGTCAGGAAAAGGAATGAAACAGGTGTTACGACTGATTTTTTTCAATCTTGACCAGCCTGCTGGTTCCAAGCCTGGAAGCACCCAGCTCAACGAATTTCTCGGCGTCCGCGAAAGAAGAGATTCCTCCCGCGGCTTTGATCTGTACATCCGGACCTACGTGTTTGGCGAAAAGCGCTACATCGTCAAAAGTTGCTCCGCCGGTGGAAAAACCGGTAGATGTTTTGATAAAGTCCGCGCCGACCTGGGTGACAAGCTCGCACATTTTTATTTTCTCATCTTCTGTCAGAAGACAAGTTTCAATGATCACTTTTAAGATATGCTGTCCACAGGCTTTTTTGACAGCACAGATCTCATCTCGGACGAATCCATAATCCTTATCTTTCAGCGCGCCGATATTGATGACCATATCAATTTCATCCGCGCCGTTTTCGATGGCGTTCTGAGTCTCGAATACCTTTGTTTCCGCAGTGGAATTACCATTGGGGAAACCGATCACGGTACAGATTTTTATAGTTTCTCCAGCATATGCTTTAGCTTTTTTAACATAATAGGGAGGGATGCAGACAGATGCGGTCTCGTATTTGGCGGCATCATCGCAGATTTCTTTGATCTGCTCCCATGTGGAGGTCTGAGCTAAAAGTGTGTGATCTACTTTTGATAAGATTTCTTTGTGTGTCATAATGTTATCCTTTCTGAAATGTATTTGTTGATACAGTTATACCATTAATATTAGGACAATTAATGTGTTCTGTCAATAACGTTTGGCTGAAAATGATTGAAATTGACAAAATAGTGATTCAAAATAAGCTAAAATTTGAAAATAGTGATTGAAAAATGCTTTTATATGTGATATTATGCATTTACAAAGACGAAAACGTCAAAAAAGAACAAAAAAGAAGCGAAAGGGAGGAAAAAACATGCAAAAGAAATCATCAACTGCAAAACTGAGAAGCAAGATCTTGTCAATCGCATTAGTGTTTGTGCTTGTTCTGGGACTTGCGGCCTGTGGTTCATCCGACGATTCCGGTTCGGATTCTGAAGGAGGCTCTGATGAGAGCTTTTCCGTTGGATTTGCGCTGAGAACCACCAACGGCGCTTATTACGCGACCATCGGCGACATCATTACAGAACAGTGTGAAGAACTGGGCTGGGAGTGCACAGTGCTGGATGCAAACGACGACACAACAACAGAATTGGAGAACATGGAAACTTTGACAGCTTCCGGTGTTGATCTGATCTTCCTGGATTGTGTAGATCCAAGCGCGGCTACGGCAAGCCAGCAGGTTGCTTACGATGCGGGAATCCCAGTGATCAATCTGGACTCTGGCGTAGATGATATGAGTATGCAGGTTACTACCGTATATTCAAACAATGAGCAGAACGGACTTGCGGTAGGCCAGTATTATGCGGCGACTCTGGACGAGGGCTTTGAGATCAGCGCGGTTCTTTTGAGCGGAAACACAGGATCTATTGCCGGAACTCAGAGAAGAGACGGTATGATCGCTGGAATCATCATGGAGCGGACAGGATGTACGGAAGAAGAAGCCTGGGCGGCTGCTGAAGAGATGGAAGCTTCTCTCGTCAGCTCAGGAAAAGCTTCTAATGAAGAAGCTAAGTTTACCATTACCGGTCAGGGATGGGGCAACTGGACTATCGATGAAGGCCTGGTTGCGGCGGAAGACCTGATCACAGCAAATCCAGATGTGAACCTTGTAATGGCAGAAAATGACCCGATGCTGATCGGAGCGATGACAGCGCTGGACAACGCGGGCATCACCTACGGAACAGACGGTACCGCGCAGCTTATCAGCGCGGCGGACGGAAGCAAAGACGGCTATGACGCGATCAAAGAGGGCAAGATCCTGGCAATTGGAGAGAACAGCCCGGTTAAGATCGCGGAGCTGGGAATGCAGATTGCTCAGGAGATTCTGGTAGATGGTGAAGATCCAGAGTCTTACGACGACATTACAATGACAGAAGCAGCGGCCGTTACCGCGGAAAATGTAGATGAACATTACGATTACGGTTTTTAATCATTGAAAATATGAGGACTATGAGCTGGGCCGGTAAAACGGCCCAGCTTGTATAAAGGAGCAATTATGGAGAATGTACAGTATCGGTTAGAAATGCAGCATATTAGTAAAAGATTTGGCGGGATACAGGCACTAAACGATGTTTCTGTCCAGGTGGCTCCAGGAGAGATCCATGCGCTGATCGGTGAAAACGGCGCCGGGAAATCCACCTTGATCAAGATACTGTCGGGCGCCTATACCCGCGATTCTGGAACTATATGCATAGACGGGAAGCAGGTAAATATATCCTCTCCATTAGATGCCAAAATGCTGGGGGTTTCTGTGATCTATCAGGAATTCATGCTGGCTCCGGATCTGACGGTAGCAGAAAATATTTTTATTGACCGTCTCTCCGGCGGTAAGAAATTTATTAATTGGAAGAAATTAAGGGAAGATGCAAAAGAGATTCTGAAAGATCTGGGATTTGAGAATATCCAAGTTACCGACAAGGTGGGACGGCTGAGCGTGGCTCACCAGCAGATCGTTGAGATCTGCAAGTGTCTGACGAGAAATGCCAAAATATTGATCCTGGATGAGCCTACTGCTGTATTAACGGTAACAGAGATCGACAGATTGTTTTCTCTGGTCCGTCTCTTAAAGGAAAAGGGAGTCAGCATTATCTTTGTTTCCCATCATTTGAATGAAATCTTTGAGCTGTGTGACTCTTATACGGTGTTAAAAGACGGTGGCTTTGTCAAGAGGGGGCAGGTGAAGGACACAACGACAGAAGGACTGATCCAGTCCATGATCGGACGGGAATTATCTCAGATGTTCCCCAAGAGGAACGCAAAGATCGGAGACGTTGTTTTAAAAGTCGAGCATTTGAACGTTGGAGACAAAATAAAGGATATCAGTTTTGAAGTAAGACAGGGAGAAGTCCTTGGATTTTCCGGCCTTGTAGGGGCGGGGAGAACGGAAGTCATGCGCGCGGTGTTTGGAGCTGACGTACGGAGTTCCGGGAAGGTTTATTTCCTAGGAGAAGAGCTGCATGCAAAAGAGCCAAAAGACGCGGTAAAGAAAGGACTTGGCTATCTGGCTGAGGACCGCAAGAGCCTGGGGCTTCTTGTAAACCAGAGTATTAAAGTGAATACGACTTTGACCGCTTTAAAGAAAGTCACAAACCACGGCTTTATCAGGCGCAGATATGAGAACCAGCAGGTAGAGTCTCTGCTGAAGAAGATGTCCACAAGATACGGAGGGCTGAATGACGATGTCAACAGCTTGAGCGGTGGAAACCAGCAGAAGATCAGCTTTGCCAAGTGGATCTGGGCGGACTGCAAATGCGTTATATTTGATGAACCTACCCGTGGTGTGGACGTTGGGGCAAAAGTAGAAATATATGAGATCATTAACCGTCTGGCGGAACAAGGGACGGCGGTTATCATTGTATCTTCAGAGATGACGGAGATCATCGGGACATGCGACCGGGCGATCATCATGTCACAGGGCAGGATCACCGGGGATCTGAAGAAAGAAGAACTGACTGAAGATACGATCATTAAGTATGCAGTGAAGGGAGACTAGGTGATGAAAAAAACAAGCAGGATCAAGCAGCTGCTATTGGATAATAATACGTATATCATTTTTTTGGCGTTATTTATCATATGCTGTCTGCTTTCGGACAAATTCTTTTCTTACATAAACTTAAGGAATATTCTTTTGCAGCAGGTGAGCCCTATCCTGGTCGCGCTGGGGATGCTGATGGTCATACTGACAGGCGGGATCGATCTGTCAGTGGGAAGTGTTATGGCGCTGGGATCATCGCTGACAGCAGTTCTTGCCACACAGATGGGCATAGACTGGAGAGTGGCGATTCTGATCACATTGATCGCCGGAATTGTAATGGGAGCTTTTACCGGATTCTTAGTGGCTTACTGTAATTTCCAGGGATTTGTAGCGTCCCTTGCGGTCATGACTATTGCCAGGGGATTGGCGTATACGATCACCAACGCGACGCCGGTCAATCTGGAAAGAAATACATTAAACACATTGACCTCCAGAGATTTGGGATATCCGGTCATCATCATTACACTTTTGATCTTTATCGCATTTGTGATCGTAGAGAAATATACGGTTTATGGAAGGATCGTGATCGCTGTGGGAAGCAACAGCGAAGCCGTGAAGCTTTCCGGAATCCGTGTAAAAAGATATCTTCTGTCTGTATATGTGATCAGCGGATTCTTATCCATGCTGGCGGGGATTTTTATCGCGGCCAGGTCAAATGTAGGAAACTCCACGATCGGAGAAGGGCAGGAGCTGGATGCCATTGCGGCCTGCGTTATCGGCGGCGCCAGCCTGGCTGGAGGAAAGGGATCTGTCACAAAGACGGCCATCGGAGCATTGACACTTGCGTTGATCGGAAATATCATGAATCTTTTGTCTGTTCCTGCGTATCCACAGGAGATCATCATGGGATTCATCATTATCGTGGCTGTATTCCTTCAGGTATTTACAGACCGGGGAAAAGAATGATAAAAAGCACAGCGGCGTGATAAAAGGCTGGAAAGCAGGAAGGAGCAGGGCAGAAATGAAAGCAGCGAGATTTTATGAAAAAGGGAAACTTGTGGTAGAAGAAGTACCTGTAAAAAAACCGGAAGCCCATGAGGTTTTGATCAAGGTAAAATATTGCGGCATCTGTGGGACAGACGTACATATCTTTCAGGGAGAGAAGGGGTCCGCAGAAGTAGATCCGCCGGTCATCCTGGGACATGAATTGTCCGGAGACGTGGCAGAGATCGGAGAAGGGGTCACAAAAGTCAAGGTAGGAGACAGAGTGAGCGCAGATCCCAATACCTATTGCGGGAAATGTTATTTCTGCGCCAATGGGAAGAAACACCTGTGTCCGGATATGCAGGGACTGGGAACTGCGAGAGACGGAGGCTTTGCAGAGTATATTACGGTACCGGAGGAAACCGTATATAAAATCGCGGACCATGTAAGCTACGAAGCGGCCGCAATGACAGAACCATTGTCCTGCTGTCTCCACGGCATGGATCTGGCGGACATCCAGGTAGGCGACACCGTTATGATCATCGGAACAGGCAACATCGGCCTTCTTATGGTACAGCTTGCCAGGACAGCCGGAGCAGAGAAGATCATTGCGGTAGAACCAAATGACAGCCGCAGAGAAAAGGCGAAAACACTGGGCGCCGATATCTGCATAGATCCAAAGGCGGAAAATATAAGAGAGATAGCAGAAGAAAACGGGATCCAGAATATCGATAAGGTGATCGACTGCGCAGGGCTTACTTCCACAGCAGAAGATGCGGTGGAATACGCCGGAAAAGGGGCGACAGTGGTCTTGTTTGGCCTGACCGGTCCTGACGATGTTATGAGCTTAAAACCATTTGAACTGTTCAAAAAAGAGCTTACCATCAAAGGATCCTTTGTTAATCCAGATACGTTTGAGCGTGCGGGACGTCTGCTCTCCGGAGGCCGTGTCAAAGTAGAGGACATTATTACAGGGATCATTCCGCTGGATAAGATCCAGGAGGTTTTTGAATCAAAGCTCTATGCGAAAGACGGAAAAGTGATCATAAAATGTTTCTGATGGAGGTGGAATAACATGTCTGATTTCTCCAAAATGTCAAGGGGATGGTGTTCGCCGGAACGGTATGTACAGGGACCGGGAGAATTTGACAATTTAAAATTTTATACCGATAAATTTGGCAGAAAAATTCTTGCCTTTATCGATGGGTTTCTATACGATGAGTTTGGAAAAAGACTCAAAGCTTTATACGAGGAAGAAGGATATGTGGTAAATGCCGTGGCTTTCTCTGGCGAAGTGACAGAAGAGCTGATCGATGAAAAGGCAAAAGAATTCAGTGAAGACAGGCCGGACGTAGTGCTGGGAATCGGGGGAGGAAAAACCATTGATGTGGCAAAGGCTGTGGGAACGAAATTAAATCTTCCGTTCCTGGTGATTCCCACCATAGCGGCGACCGATGCGCCCACCAGTTCACTGTCTGTAATCTACCGGACCGACGGTTCCCATGCGGGAGAATTCTTTTATGACCACAGCCCAAGTGTTTTGGTGGTGGACAGCCAGATCATTGCCCAGGCGCCGACGCGGTTCCTGGTATCTGGTATGGGAGACGCGCTTGCCACGCTGATCGAGGCGGAATCTACCAGGAAATCCAATACGCCGAATCTTGTCTATCATAAAGCGGGAGGATTCCGGCAGACTTTAGCGGGACAGGCAATTGCCAGGGCGTGTTATGAATCATTGATGAAGTATGGGGTATTTGCAAAGACCGCCTGTGATCAGAATGTGGTCACAGATGCGCTGGAACATATTATTGAGACCAACATCCTGTTAAGCGGACTTGGATTTGAAAATAACGCTACATCAGGCGCCCATTCCATCAATGACGGCCTGACGGCGGTGGAAAACAGCAGTAAGACTATGCATGGCGAAAAGGTGGCTTTTGGCTGCATTGTCCAGTTGATGATGGAGTGCGCCCCTCAGGAGAAGTTAGAAGAAGTACTTTCTTTCTGTATGGAAGTAGGACTTCCCGTCTGCCTGGAAGATCTGTTTGTGGAGAATACAGACAGCAATATCCAGAAGATCGCGGAAGCCTCCATGCACAGCAATTGGGGAAACATGCCATTTGATGTAACTACGGATCTGGTATATTCAGCCATTAAAACAGCAGACGCATATGGAAAGGGATATAAGGAAGCATGGAATATCAAGCACAAGAAGCAAGAGAATTAGCAGTAAAGATCAGAAAAAATATACTGCGGAGCATTGCGTCAAAGGGGACCGGGCATGTAGGAGGATCTCTGTCGATCGCGGATATGCTGGCAGTACTGTACAGTGGAGTTATGAACATTGATCCCAAAGATCCTGCGAAAAAGGACAGAGACTTTATCGTCCTTTCAAAGGGACATTGCGGACCAGCTTTGTATGCGGCTCTGGCGGCAAAAGGATATTTTGACGAAGCGCTTCTGGAAACATTGAACCAGAATAATACGACGCTGCCAAGCCATACGGACAGACTGAAAACTCCGGGGGTAGATATGACTACCGGCTCACTGGGACAGGGGGCTTCTCTGGCAGCGGGAGCTGCTTTTGCGGATAAACTGAACCATGCCGGGAATTATACCTATTTGATCCTGGGAGACGGAGAACTGGATGAAGGCCAGGTGTGGGAATCCTTCCTTTTTGCGGCCCATCATAAACTTTCAAACCTGATCACTGCTGTGGACGTAAATGGGAAACAGCTTGACGGGACGACAGACAAGGTCTGCGGTCTGGGGGATATTGGGGCAAAATTCAAAGCGTTCGGATACCGTGTCATAGAAGTAGAGAATGGAAATGATACAGACAAGATCTATGAAGCGATCTTAGAGGCGCAGAAAGAAAAAGAAATCCCTTCTGTACTCCTTTTACATACCATAAAGGGAGCTGGGATCAGGAAATATGAGGAGATGGCCAATTGCCATTCTATCCCGGTAAGCAAAGAAGAACTTCCAGATTTTTATAAAGAACTGGATGGACAAGAATAAAGGGGGCGCGGTATGAAGGAACTTAGGAAGGTATTTGCGGAGACGCTGGGGGAATTGATGAAGAATGACCGGAATGTGATCTATCTGGAAGCAGACCTGGCCGGAGCGATCGGAACGGCCGGACTGTTTGAACAATTTCCGGAGCAGGCCTTTGATCTTGGGATCATGGAAGCGAATATGGCGGGAGTGGCGGCAGGAATGTCGGTAAAAGGCAAAATTCCTTTTATGCACAGCTTTGGAACCTTCGCCTCCAGAAGATGCGCGGATCAGGTATTTCTGTCCGGCTGCTATAACCGGGCGAATCTAAAGATTGTGGGATCTGACCCTGGAATCACTGCCGAGTCGAACGGAGGAACCCACATGCCGTTTGAAGATGTGGGGCTTTATCGGTCGTTCCCGGAAATGGTCATCCTGGATGTGGCGGAAGAGACCCTGCTGAAAAAACTGCTGGTAAAAATGGCTCAGGAATACGGGCCTATGTATATCCGCTTCCCCAGAAAAGAGAAGACTGTGTACTATGAGGAAGACCAGGAATTTACCATAGGAAAAGGCGTTATTGTCAGAGAGGGAAGCGATGCTTCTATCATCGCTTCCGGCATAGAAGTAAAGGAAGCCCTGCTGGCGGCGGAAGAACTGGAACAGGAAGGAATCAAGGCAAGAGTGGTAGATATGTTTACCATTAAGCCCATCGATCAGGAGTTGATCCTTGCCTGCGCAGATGAGACGGGAGCTATTGTGGCAGCAGAGAACCATAATAAGATTGGGGGACTTGGTTCTGCGGTCGCGGAAGTTCTGTCGGAAAACCGGGGCGTGCCGTTTAAGCGGATCGGTGTGCCCGACTGTTTTGGAGAAGTGGGAAGCAGAAGTTTCCTTGCTGACAAATTTGGGATTTCCAAAGAGCATATCAAACAGGCGGTGAAAGAAGTGCTTCAGAGAAAGCAGAGGGCATAAATATGAGATATTTAATGGGAATCGACCTTGGAACTTCCAGCGTAAAAGCATTGATCACAGACGAAAAAGGGAATCCAAAGGGAATTGGCCAAAAAGGCTATGAGGTACAGACCCCTATCGTGGGTTATGCCCAGCAGGATCCGGAAGAATGGTGGGAGTGTACGAAACAGGCGGTCCGCCAAGCCCTTGCTTCTGCGGATGTTGGGGGGAAAGAGATCGCCGGGATCGGGTTCTCTGGCCAGATGCACGGAATGGTGGCGCTGGATCGGGAAAAAAGGCCTGTGGGAATGGCGGTCATCCATCTGGACCAGCGTTCAAGAGAAGAAAGAGAAGAGATCTATCGGACGGCGGGAAGTCTTCTGGGGGAGGAACTTTTTAACCAGCCTTCTGCCGGAATGCTGATCTGTTCCCTTCTGTGGATGAAGAAGAATCACCGGGAAGAGTATGACAGGATCGCGGTTGTAATGTCTCCCAAGGATTATATCCGCTACCGTTTGACCGGAGAGATTGCTACCGATCAAAGTGACGCCAGCGCAACCTTAGCGTTTTCAGTCAAAAAATCCCAGTGGTGCTGGGAACTGATCCGGCGGCTTGATCTAAAAGAAGATATCTGGCCAGAGGTATACGGCTCTTGTGAGATCACAGGAACCATTACCAAAGAAGCTGAGAGGGAAACGGGCCTGGCTGCCGGAACGAAAGTAGCTGCGGGAGGCGGAGACTGCGCTGCTCAGCTAGTCGGAAACGGCGTGATAGAAGAAGGGATCGTCTCCTGCAATATAGGAACCGCCTCTCAGTTAGCGGTTGTGACAAGCCGGGCTGTACAGGATGAAAAGATGCGCTGCCAGCTCTGGTGCCATTCGATCCCCGGCCTATGGATCTATCAGGGCGGCGCGCTGAACGGAGGAAATACGCTTGGCTGGCTGAGAAATAAGATCCTGGAAACAAAAGGAGAGTTTGCCAGCCTGGATGAAAGAGCGTCCCAGGTTCCGGCTGGCTGTGAAGGGCTGCTGTTCCTTCCCTATCTGGCAGGGGAGAGGACTCCTTTTAATAACCCTCTGGCCAAAGGCGTCTTTATGGGGCTTAGTATGAAACATGACCAGGCTTATATGGTCCGGGCCGTGATGGAAGGGGTATTGTATAATCTCAGAGAATGCAAAAAGATTTTTGACGAGATGCAAGTCCCCCAGAAAAAAGTAGTGGCCTCCGGGGGCGCGGCAAAAGGGATCTGCTGGAAACAGATCCAGGCAGACATGCTGGATATGCCTGTGCACACTACGGCGGTACAGGAAGAAGCGTGCTTTGGCGCGTTGATCATGGCATCTGTGGGTATTGGAATCTATACGGACATCTATGAGGCCTGCCGCTGTCTGGTGTCCTGGAATCCCAAGGTGACAGAACCGATCCCGGAACATGTGAAGAAGTACCAGGAGCAGCAGGCTGTCTTTGAAGAATTATATGAACGAGTGGAAGGGATATTTCCCAAACTGTAAAACGGGAGGGCTGCCGAGGCAGTCCTCCCGTGATCTATCTTCTTATCAGCCTTCGATCTCAATATATTTCTTCGCGTCTACGGCCGGTTTGACCTCTTTCTTTGGAACAGTGACTTTTAATACTCCATGCCGGAACTTAGCGCGGATGTCTTCTTCCGTCAGATCATCTCCTACGTAAAAGCTTCTCTGGCAGGCGCCCGCATACCGTTCCTGGCGGATATAACGCCCGGATTTCTTATCTTCTTCCGGCTCTAATCCTTTCTCGGCGCTGATGGTCAGATACCCGTTATCCAAAGAAAGCTGGATATTATCTTTCTTGAAGCCTGGCAGATCCAGCAGGATTTCATACCGGTCTTTATGTTCCTTGATATCTGTCCGCATCATATGTCTAGCCCCCTGGCCATACAGCTTTTTCTCAACTTTTCTCAAGTTTCTATCGTCAAACCAAGGAAAGTCATTCCAAAGATCATCGAATAAATTATCATTGAAAACGCTTGGTACTAACATAAGTCATTCCTCCTTCTAAAATCAGCCTTCAATAGCGATCTGTTTCTTGGCGTCAACAGCCGGTGAAGCCTCTTTCTTTGGAAGTGTCAGTTTCAGGATACCGTCTTCGTATTTGGCCTTTACATCTTCCTGCGTAAGATCGTCGCCTACATAGAAGCTGCGGCTCATCGCGCCGGAATACCGTTCCTGACGGATGTATTTTCCATTGTCGTCCTTCTGGTCTTTGTCGAGACCTTTCGAGGCGGAAACAGTTAAGTAGCCATTTTCAAGCTGAGCGTTGATTTCATCTTTCTTAAAGCCTGGCAGGTCAATATCAACTTCATATCCTGCGTCCGTTTCACGGACATCTGTTTTCATCATATTTTTTGCGTGCTTTCCATAAAGAGGATTCCTTCCGTTCCAGAATGCTCTGTCAAAGTTATCAAATGGGAAATCCATCCAATCATCAAATAAGTTTTCTCCAAAAATACTAGGCATCATCATAAGTCATTTCTCCTTTCCTGATTGAAACATCTTTATATGCGCCGCTTGCGCGGCTGCCATCAGCACTCTTGAAGTTGTCTCAAGTGTTGTAAGCAAGTGGAAACGCTGGAGTGGGAATTCTTTTTTCATTCCCTTCTTTTGTTCTATCTGTACTATAACACTAGTTATTATCACTGTCAAGGGCTGAGTGCTAAATTTTTTAAAATTTTTCTGGAAGCCAAGAATTTTTCGCTTTGGATATCGAAGGAGCAAAATACTTACCTAATATATACAAGAAAATAGACCAAACTTGCGGGTATATACTTACGAACTTATTGTTTCTTCAACCGTCGGAATAATCGGCTTATAATGAAAATCAGGAAGAAAGGAGAGATTTGTAATGCAGAACTTTACGTATGAGTACCCCACAAAAGTTTATTTCGGAGAAGGAGCGGCCAAAGAGCATCTGGCGGAAGCGGTTGACGGTTATGGGAAAAATGTAATGCTGGCTTACGGCGGCGGTTCCATCAAGAAAAACGGAATTTACGAAGAAATAAGATCGATTCTGGAAGAAGCAGGCAAAACCGTGTTTGACTTCTCCGGTATCATGTCAAACCCAACTTATGCGAAAGTACAGGAAGGGGCAGAACTTGCAAAGAAAGAAAAGATAGATTTTATCCTTGCGGTTGGCGGCGGCAGTGTGGTGGATTGCTGCAAAGTGGTCTCGGCCCAGGCCGTCATGGAGGAAGATATCTGGGAAGCCCAGTATACGAAGCATCAGTATCCGTCCAAGGGGATTCCCATGGGAGCCATCGTAACAGCTTCCGGAACCGGGGCGGAGATGAATTCCGGCGCTGTCATCACCAGTGAGGATAAGAAGTGGAAAGGCTTGATCGTGGGAATCGGTGGAGTGTTCGCGATTCTGGATCCGGCTTACACCCTGTCGGTTCCGCCTATGCAGGTGATCTCCGGAGGATTTGACACCTTAAGCCATGCCATGGAAACTTATTTTGGGAATTCGGATCAGGAGAATGTGTCGGATGATGTATCCCTTGCGATCATGCGCAGCACGGTAGTAAACATGCGGCGGCTTCTGGAGAAGATGGATGATATCCAGGCAAGAGGGAACCTGATGTGGGATTCCGCAATGGCGGAAAACGGAATTCTGAAGGTGGGGAGGCTGACAGATTTCCAGGCCCATCAGATAGAGCATCAGCTGGGCGCTTATACAGACTGTAATCATGGACAGGGCCTTGCTGTGATTCAGCCGGTCTATTACCGTCATATCGTAAAAGACGCAAAAGAAAAATTCCAGAGATTTGGCGAAGCAGTATTTGGAGTGGATACGCCGGAAAAGGCGGTCGAAGCTTTGGCGGATTTTGTTAAAGAGTGCGGTCTTCCATCCAAGATGGGAGAATTACGGTCAAAGATAGAGATCACGCCGGAAGTCTTGAGAGAGGTGGCGGATACCTGCAATGTGATCAAATGTAATCCGCGGGAACTTAGCAGAGATGAGATCTATGATATCCTGATGGAATGTATGTAAGAAAATATATTAAAAAGGACGGAAGACGGAAGCATGACTGATCACGGATGGGAGATGGAACGAACAGTGTTGAATGCAAAGACAAGAATCATAGATGTGATAGACGATCCACTATTTGAAGACTATGGAAGACTGATCTTTCCAACGGCTTTTGAGAGGCCGTCTGCCTCCATGACTCTGGCTGATGCCGGCTCTATGCTGATCTATCACAATGATATCCGCACGGATACAACCATAGACGTGATCAGCGAGATGAAGAGACGGCGCGGCCAGGGTGATCAGATTTTTTTCGATATTTATTCAGAACAGGAAAAAAGAAAAGACCCGGAGAAAAGAGACACGGGTCTATTTTACTTCTCCGGGAAGCCCAACGCGCCCTTCGCGATAATCTGCGCTGGAGGCGGATTCTACTATGTGGGATCGATCCATGAAAGCCTTCCACATGCGCTGGAAATAAGCAGAAGAGGCTGTCATGGATTCGCCCTTGTATATCGGACCAGAACCGCGGATGCCGCTTGTGAGGATCTGGCCAGGGCAATCTGCTTTATCTTTGACCATGCAAAGGAACTGGGAATCTGTACGGAGGGCTACTCCTTATGGGGAGGATCGGCGGGAGCCAGAATGGCTGCTTATCTTGGATCTTTCGGTACAGAAGGATTCGGAGAAAAGAGGCTTCCCAGAGCGGCGGCCGTGGTCATGCAGTATACAGGGCACAGCCAATACACAAGGAAAGATCCAGCCACATATGCCTGTGTGGGAGGCCGGGATGGGATTGCCGACTGGCGTGTGATGAAGCGGAGACTGGAGTGTCTGGAAAACTTGGGCATTGATACAGAATTCCATCTGTATCCCCGCCTGCGCCATGGTTTTGGTCTGGGGATCGGAACAGAGGCGGAAGGGTGGATCGAGGATGCATTCCGGTTCTGGCAGAAAAATAGGAAGAAAGATGAACAATAGAGGAAAGAAGGCAGATGTGGAATGAGGAAAGAAGAGATATCGGAGAAAGAACTGTTTGAGGATCTGCCGGTGCCAAAAGCAGTGGCAATGCTGGCGATCCCTACGATCATCAGTCAGATAGTTACAATGATCTATAACTTGGCTGACACTTTTTTCGTCGGCCAGATCGGGAATCCGTATATGGTAGCCGCGGTATCCCTGGTTTCTCCCTGGTTCAATCTGCTTACGGCAATTGGGAATCTGTTCGGCCTGGGAGCGGGAAGCCTGATCTCCAGAATGATGGGGAAAAATAATCATGGGGACATTAAAAATGTTTCTGCCTTTGGCATCTGGGGAGGGACGGCGGCAACCCTTCTGTTTTCGGTTCTCACATTCCTTTTCCGAGAGCCCTTGCTGTCTTTTCTGGGAGCCAGTCCGGACACTTACGGATATGCGGAAAGCTATCTGTTCTATGTGGCAGTACTGGGAGGCGTCCCTACTATGCTGAGTTTGACGATGGGGCATCTGCTTAGAAGTGAAGGTCACGCAAGATGGGCCAGTACCGGAATGATGTTTGGAGGAATACTGAATGTAATATTGGATCCGGTCATGATCTTTGGGTTTCATCTGGATGTGACAGGGGCAGCGGCGGCTACCGCGCTGTCCAACCTTGCATCGGTAGTGTTCTTTGTGGCTATATATGTACGTTTAGGGAAAAAAAGCGCGGTATCTCTGAATCCCAAGTATTTTACTTTTCGGTTTATCCGTCCGGTCTTTTCTGTAGGAATCGCTTCCGCGCTTGCCACTACTCTGGGAAATGCATCCAATATGGTGATCGTAAAACTGGCGGCCGGATATGGAGATATTCCGGTAGCGGCTTATGGAATCGTCAAACGGATCGATCAATTCCCGCTAAATGTGTCCATGGGCCTGTGCCAGGGATTTATGCCGCTGGTGGGATATAATTATGGGGCGGGCAATTATAAGCGGATGCGGGAGGTGTCATTCTTTTCGTGGAAAGCCGCGGCGGCAATGTCTGCCTGCTTTGTTGTTTGTTTCGCGGTATTTTCCCATCCGATCCTCCATCTGTTTATTCCGGAGGCGGAAACCAGCGCGCTGGGAGCAAGTTTCCTTCGGATTGCTTGCCTGTCCGTCCCATTTACAACGGTAAACTTCCTGATCAGTTATACGCTTCAGGCAATGGGGAAAGGAGTTCAGTCGGCTATCCTGACGTTTAGCAGGCAGGGGCTTTTGAATATTCCCCTTCTGCTCCTGATGGATATAACGGTGGGATTGTACGGAATGATCTGGACCCAGTTGATCGTAGAACTGATCATGCTGCCGGTTTCCCTGGGAATGTATATGCATACATGGCGGAGATTGAAGCAGACAGAGAAAAGGTAGAAGTTCTATAGAAAAGAGGCGATAAGAAAATGAGATATAAAATAGTTATATGTTTTTTGGCGGCAGGTCTGCTCCTTCTGGGAGGCTGTGAAAGATCGGAGCGGAAAGGCGGCGAGACAGAAACAGTGGCCTCCCAGGAGGAAAACGAAGAAGAGTCTCAGGGAGGGACGGCGGCTGTTACAGGAGGAACAGAGGAATATCGGGGGTTTACTTTGGATCATGTACTGCACTCCGAGGAAAACGGAGATATTCATTACAATCTCTATGTTCCGGACAGCTATGACGGCAGCGAGCCCTATGCTCTATTTTTCACGCTTCCGGGATATGAGGGCCTGTATTTTCACGGGGTGGGGGAAAACCTGTATCGGGAAGATTTTGGATTTACTGCCAGGGAATATAATTCGGAGATGATTATTGTGGCGCCTCAACTTTCGGACTGGGGAGAGACTTCCGCGGATCAGACCATTGCGTTAGCGGAGTATTTCCTAGCCAATTATAATATTGATCCGGATCAAGTCTATGCAGAAGGGTATTCCGGCGGAGGGGAGACCATGTCCCTGGTAATGGGGAAGCGTCCGGAACTTTTCACCGCTTATCTCCAGTGCAGCTCCCAGTGGGACGGAGCATATGATCCGGTGGTAGAAAGCCGGACCCCTGTTTATCTGGTGATCGGAGAAGATGATGAATATTATGGATCGGGCCCCACGCAGGAGGCCTATGATAATCTATATAGGCGATATCAGGAAGAAGGGCTGTCAGAGGAAGAGATCGATGAACTTCTGGTACTGGATATAAAGCCGGCAGAATACTTTGAAAGCCAAGGGGCGTCAAACCAGCATGGCGGCGGAAGTCTTTTTGCGAAAGATGATGAGATCATGGGCTGGCTTTTTGGAAAATAGAGTGATATCATAGGGGCTAAAGAAGGGAGGACGACTATGTACAATCTGCAGCTGGAAACCTTTATCGTTGTGGCGGACCTGGGAAGCTTTAATAAGGCGGCGGAAGCGCTGTATATCCCCCCGCCGGCCGTTACAAAACAGATCAATCTCCTGGAGAAAGATCTGGGATTGAAATTGTTCGTCCGGACCCATCGGGGGCTGTCTTTGACAGAAGCAGGAAAATCCCTGTATAAAGATGCCAAATATATCATTCAGTACTGTAAAGAATCTGTAGAACGGGCGAAGAAGGCCATGGAGGAAAAAGATAATGTGATCCGTATCGGAACTTCGCCCATGACTCCGGCGGCCCCTTTGATCCAGACTTGGTCCAAAGTGCAGAAAAAATATCCGGATATCAAGCTTCAGATGGTTCCCTACATGAACAGCCTGGAAAATGCCAGAGAGATCCTGAAGAATCTTGGGAAAAATATCGACGTGGTGGCGGGGATTTTTGACGAGACCATGCTGAAACTGCGCCAGTGCAGCGGGCTGGAACTATCCAGGCAGAAAATCTGCTGCGCGGTTTCAATCAATCACAGGCTTGCGGAAAAAGAGGTCCTTACACTTCAGGATCTGCACGGAGAGAATTTCTTGATGATGCATCGGGGCTGGAGTAAATACGTAGATGAACTAAGGGATGATATCTGGAAGAATCATCCGCAGATCCATGTGGTGGATTTTGATATTTACAGTGTGGATATTTTTAACCAGTGCGAGAATAGCAACGATATTCTTATGGCGGTGGAAAACTGGAAGGACGTACATCCTCTGCTGAAGGTCATTCCGGTAGAATGGAAATACACGATCCCCTATGGGATCTTGTACTCACAGGAACCTTCTGAATTAGTGAAAAGATTCTTAAAAGCGGTGCAAAAAGCTGTTTAGAGCGAAGCGCGTTTTTAGTATAAAGCATAAGGTATTAACAGGGAAACTAATGGAGACTTCTGCTGAGGTCTCTTTTTTTGTACAATAATGCCAGCGATAGCAATAGAAATAGAAACAAGACGGGAGGCGTAAAGATATGAAAAGAATCATAGCAGTGTGTTTCATGATTCTGGCGCTTTGCATAACAGGCTGTTCTTTGGGAGCGGCTCCGGAAACTGGGGAGAGCGGGGAAAACCAGAAACAGGCAGAATCTGGGGAAGAGCAGCAGGAAAAGGCGGAATCCACAGGACCTGTGAATAGGGAGACGAAAGTGGCAGATGTGGTATCTGATCCGGATTTTGAGGGATTTGGACAATTCTTGTTCCCACTGGATGGAAGAGAGGCGGACGAAGATATGACCCTTGAGAATATTGATTCACTGCTTCCATATCACAATGATATCGACCCGGATACGACGGTGGACGTGATCAACGCTATGAAGACCAGTGTAGAGGAAGGCGAGACGATCTTCTATGACATTTATTCTGAGGAAGAGAAGCAGGAGGACCCGGATAAGGAGAACACAGGGCTGTTTTTCTTTCGGGGAGAGGAAAACGCGCCGTTTGCTGTGGTGAACGCAGGCGGTGGATTTGCGTATGTGGGCTCTATCCATGAGAGCTTCCCCCATGCCTTGGAATTAAGCCGTCAGGGATACAATGCCTTTGCGCTCCAATACCGGACCGGAGGAGCGGATGTGGCGTGCGAGGACCTGGCCGCCGCGATTACATTTATCTTTGAACATGCGGAAGAATTGGGAGTTAGTACAGACTGCTATTCGTTATGGGGCGGTTCTGCAGGAGCGAGGATGGCAGCCTATCTGGGATCTTATGGCCCGGCGGCTTACGGCGGGGCAGACCTGCCAAGGCCAGGAGCAGTGATCATGCAGTATACAGGCCATACGGACTATACGGAGAATGACCCGCCCACATACGCCTGTGTGGGAGAAGATGATAGGATTGCCAATTGGAGGACCATGGAGCAGCGGATCGAGAACCTGGATGCGGCAGGGATCGAGACGGAATTTCATCATTATCCTGGGGTCCAGCATGGATTTGGGCTGGGAATCGGGACTCCGGCTGAAGGATGGATTGGCGATGCGGCGGCCTTCTGGCAGGATCAGATCGAGAATGGGCAGGAGGAAAATGAAAGATGAATAATTTTATCTATGAAAATAAGACGAAGGTTTACTTTGGCCGGGGGTGTGTGAAAGAATTCCTGACCTGCCTGGTCAAGGACCATAAGACGATCATGATGGCATACGGGCAGGGGTCTGTCAAGAGAAATGGAATCTATGACGAGGTCCTTAATATCCTGATGAAAGCAGGCAAAGATGTGGTGGAATTTTCGGGGATCATGCCTAACCCTACCTATCAGAAAGTCCTGGAAGGAGTAAAACTGGCAAGAGAAAAAAAGGTGGATCTGATCTTAGGGATTGGCGGCGGGTCTGTCATGGACTGCTGTAAGGCCATATCCCTTGCGGCCAGGTTTGATGGTGATGCCTGGGAGAACTTCTGGGAGAGAAAGGGGATCGTGGATTTTGAGCCGGTTCAGACGGGTGTGATCGTGACCGCCGCAGGAACCGGAAGTGAATGTAATGGAGCGGCCGTGATCACCAACGAGGACCGGAAGGTGAAAACAGGATATGATTATCCAAAATGTAATCCTAAATTTGCTCTGATGGATCCGGCTTATACGTTTACCGTGCCGAAAGAACAGATGGTATCCGGCGCGTTCGACAGCCTTTCCCACATGATGGAGACGTATTTCAGTGAACCGGATGAACAGAATGTATCCGACGAGATTTCAGAGGCGCTGATGAGAAGTGTGATAAGAAATCTGAAGGCTGCGGTGAGAGACCCGGAGGATTATACGGCAAGGAGCAACCTTCTGTGGGATTCTACGCTGTCTGAGAACCGCCTGATCAAGCTTGGGAAGAAATGTGACTTTACCTGTCATCTGATGGAACATCAGATCGGCGCGTATACGGACTGTAATCATGGGCAGGGAATGGCGGTATTGCAGCCGTCCTATTACCGCCATATATACAGAGACGGCCTTGGAAAATTCGCCAGATTCGCCAGAAATGTATGGATGATCCAGCAGGAAGGGAAATCGGATGAGGAACTGGCAAAAGAGGGAATCGAAGCGTTGGAGGGCTTTATCCGTGAAGTAGGACTTCCTGCAAGGCTGAGAGAACTGGGGGTCAAACAGGAGGAACAGTTAAAAGAGATCGCGGATTCCTGCCATGTATCTCTGGGGAGTTACCGGAAGCTGGAACCGGAAGAGATTCTGGAGATCTTCCGGGAGTGTTTTTAAAACTGTGTAAATTTTTATACAGAAGGAAATGGCTATTTCCTGTAGACTGGAGTGAGCAGATAAGAAAAAATCCGGAGCCCTCTAAGGCTGGAGGGTCTCCAGAGAACAGTAAGCCTCCAGTGCCTGCTGGTCGATGATCTCAATCCATCGGCGGTGAGGAATGATGATCTTTTCATCCCGAAGCCGGGCCAGATTGCGAGCTGCGTTTACACGTGTCATAGTCAGGATCTGAGCGATATTTTCTTGTGTCAGATCAATGCGCCCTTCCTGGCCGGAAGGAGAATTCTGCGAGAAAAGATAGAGCAGATTGCACAATTTGATGAAAGAGCTGTTGTAGTCCTGGTGCGCGCTTTCGTAAAGGAGAAGATTTACATAAGAAGCGTACCAGTTCAGGGTGCAGAGCATAAGCTGCCTGTTTTCACAGAGCATCTGAAGAAATGCTTCATTGGTAAAACACAGGGTTTCCATCTCCGATACGGCAGTTACAGCGATGGACTGCTCGATTTTGAAGGAAGACTGATGGCTGACAGGGAAAATCGTGCCGCTGCTGTGGAAGGAAGAAATCTTGCGGAAACCGTCCTCGTGTTCCAGCGTGGCGACGGCAACGCCGGATATTACATAGTAGACGTGGGTAAGCGGTTCGTCCAGCCTCCACAGATATTCTTCTTTTTGAAAAATTCTTCTGATATGGGGCTGGGTGAGAAAGTATTCGTAGAAACCGGCGAAAGTATTTGTGAAAAAATAGCGTGGGATCAGCATGGCAGAACCTCCTTCTTTCGGGATGGTTTTATGATAGCACAGGAGGAAACAGACTGCAATTGTAAGGAAAGGAAGGTCATTTCTATGAAAAAGTGTAAGATTACTGTTTTAAAGACAACCTTGGACGAAGAACTGGCAAAGGAATACGGGATTGAAGGATTGACAGCCTGTCCCATGCTGAAAGAAGGCCAGGTATTCTATGCGGATTACGCAAAGCCGGAGGGACTCTGCGACGAGGCGTGGAAAGCGATCTACCAGTATGTATTCGCCCTTTCTCATGGTATGGGGGAAGAGCTGTTCTACTACGGCGATTGGATCCGCAAACCGGGAGTGGCGATCTGCAGCTGTAATGACGGGCTGCGTCCAGTGATCTTTAAGCTGGAAGAGACAGATATTGAGTCTGTTTTGGAGACAGAGTAAAGAGTATCAACCAAAAGGTTTTAACTGCGAAACTAAACGGGTCTTCTTATGAAGGCCCGTTTTTTCTATAATAAGACCAGAAAGGAGGTAGAAAGCAATGAGTAAGAAAGTGCTGATCATATCCGGAAGTCCCCGGAAAAACGGGAATTCTGATATTTTATGCGAACAGTTTAAGAAAGGGGCGGAGGAATCTGGAAATCAAGTGGAAAAGGTGTTTCTGCGCCAATTGACCATCAATCCCTGCGTAGCCTGCTACGGATGCCGGGAAACCAAAGCCTGCATCCAGAGAGATGATATGAAAGAACTGCTGGATAAGATGGTAGAAGCAGATGTGCTTGTCCTTGCCACCCCGGTATATTTTTATTCTATGGACGGTCAGTTAAAGACCATGATCGACCGGACCCTTCCCCGTTATACGGAGATCAGAAATAAGGATGTTTATTTTATCGCCACAGCCGCGGCAGGGCGCAAGGCGATGGAGCGGACCATGGATGCTATGAGAGGGTTCACGGACTGTCTGCCAGGCGCCCGTGTGAAAGGAGAAATCTACGGAGAGGGTGTGTACCAAAAAGGAGAAGTAGAGACAACACCCGCATTTAGTCTGGCCTATGAAGCCGGGAAAGCAGTCTGTTAGGAAAAATTTTTGACCGTTGGAATTCGGCGGTGATAGAGAAACCGGCGGGACAGAGACAGCTCCTTGCCATTGCCAGGGTATTCCTGTGTGATCCGCCGATCCTGATTCTGGACGAGGCGACATCCAGCGTGGATACTCGTACCGAGGTGGAGATCGGGAAGGCCATGAAGAAATTTGAGTAAAAGGAGGAAAGGAATATGTATCCGGTGGGTCTGTATATTCAGAGGTTCCGGTAGAGATTGTAGAAAAAAGAAAGGATAAAAACGAGAATACCTGGGGAAGGTTAAGAAGCGGCGCCGGCTGGATCATGCTGGACCAAGAAGGCTAAAATTAACAATTTAGAAACAAAACTCAAATATTGTGGAAATATATCCTGTCTATACTAAAATCCAAAGTAATGAAAAGGCAGGAAAAGAAAATGATAGATATCCTTGTTGTGGAAGATGACGAAAAACTGAACCGGGTAGTGTGTACCTATCTAAATGACAGCGGCTTCCAGGCCAAAGGCTGCCTCAATGCCTCTGACGCCTATGATGAGATGTATGAGAAGCGATACGATCTGATCATCTCGGATATTATGATGCCGGAAATCGATGGATTTGAATTTGCAAGGACGGTGCGGGAGGTCAACGAGAGGATCCCCATTCTTTTTATGTCGGCGAAGGACGATCTTCCATCTAAGCAGAGAGGCTTCCGCCTTGGGATCGACGACTATATGGTAAAGCCGGTAGAACTGGATGAGCTGCTGCTGCGTGTCCGGGCCTTGTTAAGAAGGGCGAATATAGAGTCAGAACATAAGATCTGTGTAGGGAATCTGGAATTGGACGGGGACGGGATGAGCGCTGAGGTGAACGGAGAAGAGATCAGCCTTACTACAAGGGAATTTCATATTATCTATAAGCTGTTGTCCTACCCGAAGAAAACATTTTCACGGGCCCAGTTAATGGATGAATTCTGGGATGTGGACAGTGATACCAGCCTTCGGGCAGTGGATGTATATATGACCAAGCTCAGAAACAAACTGTCTGGGTGCGACGGGTTTAAGATCGTGACAGTGCGGGGACTGGGCTATAAGGCGGTGCTGTTATGAAGGGAAGAGACGAAAAAGGCCAGCATATGATCAAAAATACCCTTTTTCCGCCTTCCCTTTTCGCCGTTTTCCTGGGGGTTCTCTTCCTGATGTCGGGGATCCATGTGGGCCTGATCGTTATGATGAATGAGCGGGGATGGAACGAACTCATTCAAGTACTGGTACCTATGCTGTATTGGGGAATTGTGGCAGTGGGGCTGACGATCTTCACAAGAAAGAAGATGAAGGATACCTATGAAGTTCCAATGCACAGGATGGCGGAGGCGGCCAAACAGGTGGCGGAAGGCGATTTTTCCGTATATATACCCACGATCCATACGGTCGCGAACTTAGACTATCTGGATATGATGATCCTGGATTTTAATAAGATGGTGGAAGAGCTGGGGAGCGTAGAGACGTTAAAGACAGACTTTGTCTCCAACGTGTCCCACGAGATGAAAACTCCCATCGCCATTATCAAGAATTACGCGGAACTGCTGCAGAAGAAAAATGTAACAGAGCAAGAACGGCAGGAATATGCCGGAGATATTGAGGAAGCGGCGGCCCGCCTGTCAAATCTGATCAGTAATATTTTAAAATTAAACAAGCTGGAAAATCAAAAGATCGATCCGGAGATCGAGAGATACGATCTGTGTGGACAATTGGAAAATTGTATCCTGCAATATGAGGAACTGTGGGACGAAAAGGAGATGGGCCTGGAAGTGGACCTGGAAGAGCGGGCGATCGTGCAGGCAGATCCAAGTCTTCTGGAAGTGGTGTGGAACAACCTGATCTCTAATGCGCTTAAGTTTACAGAGCCGGGAGGAAACGTGACGATCCGGCAGAGGGCCTTGGAAGGAAAGATCGAAGTGTCTGTTTCTGACACAGGCTGCGGGATGAGTGAAGAAAGCGCCAGGCATATTTTTGACAAATTCTATCAGGGAGATACGTCTCATTCAAAAGAAGGAAACGGTCTGGGGCTTGCGCTGGTTAAACGGATCTTAGACCTGATGGGCGGAGAGATCCGGGTGTCAAGCCAGGAAGGAAAAGGAAGCACATTCACAGTAACACTGCAAGCGGCTGATCCGGCGCCTGAAGAGATTGGAGGGGACAGAAGATGAGAGGATTTGTAGGCTATGAATATAAAGAAGTTCCCACAGACATGGGTCAGATGTCCTTCCTGATCGACAGTTATGCAAACTTTGGCTGGGAAGTGGATGAGAATATAAATGGAGGAACGCCGGAAGGATATCCCAAGAAGGCGGGAGTTTCCCATCATAAGAAAGTAGTGGTTCGGTTGAAACGGGACCGCAAGATCATGAATAAAATGGAACTTACTCGTTTACAGAGAAATTTTGAGGCCTGCGTAGAGGAAATCCGGCAGTTGGAGAAAGAGAAGACCAGTATTCCTACGGCGCAGGCGTTGACCGTAGGATTTCTAGGGACTGTGTTTATGGCGGGAGCCACCTTTGCGGTGACGGCCGATCCTCCACATGTTATGCTTTGCGCCATTTTGGCGGTTCCGGGATTCCTGGGATGGATAGCTCCGTACTTTGTATACAAAAGGCGGGCCCGCAGGCAGACAGAGAAGATCGATCCCCTGATCGAAGAGAAATACGATGAGATCTATGAGATCTGTGAGAAAGGGAATAAATTGCTGAACTAAACCACGGAAGAATTGTAACTATTCAGCCTTACAGCTCGGATTCGCAGCTATCGCTGCTTTTCCGCCACTATCGTGGCTAAATCCTCGCTTATGGCTAAACGCCATATGTCTGACTGATAAAAAACAGCCCCTTTGCAAGTAAACTTGCCGTGCTGTTTTTATCAGTCAGCCGCATGGCTGAATAGTTACAAAAATTACCCGTATTCGGTAAAACAAATTGACAGCACCCGTATATGGATGTATCATATAAATAGAAACAGATTGAAAGATCCAGAATGCGGGAGGGAAGATTATGCTGTACGAAGAATTGAATAAAAGAAAGAAAGAACTGGGACTGACAACGGAACAGCTTTCCCAGCTTTCCGGCGTCCCCACAGGCACGATCAACAAGATCCTGAGCGGAGAGACACGCTCCCCCCGTTATGATACCATTCGGGCGCTGGAGGCTGTTCTGTTTGCGGAGGAATATGCGCGGGAAGAAGCGCTGCGGGACAGCAGAGCGCCGTATTTCGCGAAGAGGCAGGATGAATATACGCTGGAGGATTACAGAGAGCTGCCGGAAGATGTGAGGGCGGAATTAATCGATGGAAAGCTATTCTTCCTTGAAGCCCCCAGTTTTACCCATCAGGAACTGGTCACGGAACTTCTTTTCGAGATCAAGCTGTTCATCCGGCAGCAGGGAGGACCGTGCCGGATCCTGCCCTCTCCTTTGGATGTGCAGTTGGACCGGAATGACAAGACGGTGATACAGCCGGATCTCGCTTTGGTCTGTCAGAGAGAAAAGATTACGAAAAAAGGGGTCTATGGCGCGCCGGATCTGTGTATTGAGATCGCGTCTGAATCCACCAGGAAGCGGGACTATGGGATCAAAGTGCAGAAATACATGACCGCAGGAGTGCGGGAGTATTGGATCGTGGACGTAAAGAGAGAGATGGTTGTATGTTACTGGTTTGAAGGGGAGGCTGCTCCATATATTTCTCTGTATACATTCAAGGATAAAGTACCTGTCCGTGTGTTTGAGGAAAGACTTCAGATTGATTTTTCGGAACTTACGGCAGGGATATGGAAGGAATAAAGAACGGACTCATATCTGACTGTATGGAATTAGGGCAGACAGCATATTTTTTGAATATGTATGTTCTGCCCTATTATTGTGCCTTCAGCGAGCTTGACTTTTCAATACACTTGAGTATAATGTTCTTTTGGAAACGGTTTTTTTAGAAACTAATTACAGAAAAGAGGTATAGAGGTGAAGAGGACAACGGAATTATTTATGGGACTTAGAAGTCTGTTCCGTCTGTATGACAAGATGCTGAAAAAGGTCTGTACAGAGCACGATCTTACGGTCATTGAAGCGGATATCATCAGCTTTCTGCAGAATAATCCGGGAAAAGATACGGCGGCTGATATCGTAGAGCTGCGTATGCTTTCCAAGGGGGCTGTGTCAAAGGCGGTAGAGTCTCTGATACAAAAATCTCTGCTGGAAAGAGAGCCGGATAAGGAAGACCGAAGGAAGATCCATCTTAGGCTGTGCGCTTTGGCAGGACCGGTGACAGAAAGCATCAACGAAGTGAGAGAAGAATTCCTGAGTACTATTCTGGAAGGCTTCAGCGGAGAAGAACTGGAGACGTACACAGAATTTTTGCGCAGGGTATTTACGAATACAAGAAAAGCAATGGAAGGAAGCGAACAGGTATGAAACAGACAGAACAAAACGCACAGAACAATGCGGATAAGGAGTTCCTACGGACAGAACCTTTGGGGAGGCTTCTCCTTAAGCTGGCGCTGCCAACGGTTGCGGCGCAGTTGATCAATATGCTGTACAACATTGTGGACAGGATTTATATCGGACATATTCCGGAGATCGGAGCTGCGGCGCTGACCGGAGTAGGAGTATGTATGCCGCTGATCATGATCGTCTCTGCGTTTGCGGCTCTGGTTGGATATGGCGGGGCGCCGCGGGCCTCTATATTTATGGGAAAGCAGGATAAGGAATCTGCGGAACGAACCCTGGGGAACTGTTTTACGCTTCAGATCATAATCTCTATTGTACTTACTGCCGTATTGCTGATCTGGAACAAAGATCTGCTCATGGCGTTTGGAGCAAGTGAGAACACCATTGGATACGGTGTCAACTATATGAATATCTATGCGATCGGAACGATTTTTGTAGAGATCACCCTTGGAATGAATGCGTTTATCACTGCCCAGGGCTTTGCGAAGACAGGAATGCTGTCGGTTCTGATCGGCGCGGTTGCCAATATTATCCTGGATCCGATCTTCATCTTCGGTTTTGATATGGATGTGCGGGGGGCGGCCCTTGCGACGATCATATCTCAGGCGCTTTCCTGCATCTGGGTAGTCCGTTTTCTGTGCGGAAAGAAAACATTCCTGAAGATAAGAAGGAAAAATCTCCGACTGAATCCCAAGATCATACTGCCTTGTCTGGCTCTTGGAGCGGCAACATTCATTATGCAGGCCAGCGAAAGCGTGATCTCTGTCTGCTTTAACAGTTCTCTCCAGAAATACGGCGGAGACATCGCGGTTGGCGCAATGACGATCCTTACAAGCGTCATGCAGTTCGCAATGCTGCCTCTTCAAGGTCTGGGGCAGGGGGCGCAGCCTATTATCAGCTATAATTATGGGGCGGGAGACACAAAGAGAGTCCGGGCGGCCTTTAAACTGCTCTTGAAAGTCAGCTTGGGATATTCCATTCTGCTGTGGACTCTGGTCATGCTGCTGCCAGGAGGGTTTGCGGCCATGTTTACCTCGGATGCCACCCTGGTGGAATATACTAAGACGGCGCTTCGCATCTATATGGGGTCTATGTTCCTGATGGGAATACAGATAGCCTGCCAGTTGACATTTAACGCGCTGGGAAAAGCGACGGAATCCATTGTTGTTGCTGTAATGAGAAAATTTGTTCTGCTGATTCCGTTGATTTATATTATGCCTCTGATTTTAAGAGCGGATCGGGCGATGGCTGTCTATGTGGCGGAACCGATCGCGGATTTGATCGCGGTGACATTCACGGCGATCCTGTTTTACATTCAGTTTAAGAAGACACTGGAAAGAGCAGGCAGATAGATCTATAAAAGTTTTTTATAGAAGATAACAAATTTCAATTGTACATTTCGAGAATTCAGAGATAAAATTTTCTGTGGGAAATGATTAGGTTGTGAACTGTTTGAACGCGAACAATCCCATGAAAAGATTTATAGGAGGTGCGTATCGAAAATGACGGAGGAGTTCAGAGCAGAAGAACTGATCTTCGTATTGAAGAAGATCGGCTTGAATCTGACAGCGCAGATGGAAGCTGATCTGAAGTACAAGAATATGAGCGGATCCCAGATATATTTCATGGTATACATCCTAAGACACCACCCTCAGGGAACCTATCTTACGGAATTGTGTCATGAAATGGGAGTGTCTAAATCCACTCTTTCTACATTGATCAAAAAATTAAGAAAAGAAGGGTATATTTCTTTTCGGGAGGATCCGGATGATATTCGCAAAAAGGAACTGCTTCCAACCCCGAAACTGATTGAGGAAGGGAACAGATTTTTGAGCCGGGCGGCTCGGATGGAGTCGGAGATCTGCGGCGCCCTGGACCAAGCAGAGAGAGTACAGCTGTGGAAGCTTGCGGGAAAGCTTCTGAAATATTTCTCCAGAACGGAGCAAAGCTATCTAAACAAAGACAGGAGGTTACCTTACAGTGAGAAAAGTTTTACAGCAGCTAGGAGCTTATAGGCGGGACACCTTTTTATGTATAGGACTCACCGCTCTTGAAGTGATCATGGAAATCTTAATGCCTTTTATTACGGCGATGATCATAGATAACGGCCTGGAGGCTCATAACCTTGGCGTTGTCTACAGATATGGAGCGCT
The DNA here is from genome assembly GCA_902406105.1 of uncultured Mordavella sp. GTDB lineage: Bacteria > Bacillota > Clostridia > Lachnospirales > Lachnospiraceae > Massilistercora. Next base: position 43,809 of record CABPCP010000002.1, on the reverse strand, counting down.
TATGGTGCTTATGGCGTTTTTAAGTCTGACATTTGGCGGTCTTGCGGGTAAAAACGCGGCCAGCGCGGCTTCCGGTCTGTCGGCCAATCTAAGAGAAGCTATTTATGCCAATATACAGACGTTTTCTTTCTCTAATATTGATAAATTCAGTGTGCCCAGTCTGGTCACACGTATGACTACGGATATCACCAATGTCCAGAACGCGTTTATGATGGTGATCCGTGTGGCGGTGCGGGCTCCGCTCAACCTGATATTCAGCTTCGGCATGTGTTTGATCATCAGCCCTCGGTTAAGCGCAATGTTCCTGATCGCGGTCGTATTCCTGATCATTGTGATCGGAACGATCATGGTAGTTACATTGAAGATTTTCCGTCAGGTATTCCGCAGGTACGATGATCTGAACGCCAGCGTTCAGGAGAATGTGACTGCCATCCGCGTAGTCAAAGCATTCGTCAGGGAAGAACATGAGAATGTGAAGTTTGGGAAGGCCTCGAAGATGCTCTATGACCTTTCGGTAAAGGCGGAAGCTTTGCTGGCATTTAACAGTCCGGCAATGATGATCGCGGTTTACTTCTGTATCATCTCGGTCTCTTGGTTCGGCGCCCAGTATATCGTGGGCGGGACGTTAACAACTGGAGATCTGACCAGCTTATTCAGCTATATTATGTCGCTTCTGATGAGCCTGATGATGCTTTCTATGGTCATTGTTATGATCAGCATGTCTATGGCAAGTATCCGACGGATTGAGGAAGTCCTGGACGAGAGGCCGGACCTGACCGATCCGGAAGATCCGGTCATGAGTGTGGCTGACGGACAGATTGATTTTAATCATGTGAATTTCTCATATAAGCATGGCAGTGGGAAGAACGCCCTGTCAGACATCGACCTTCATATCAAAAGCGGAGAGACGATTGGTGTGATCGGAGGAACGGGATCTGGAAAGAGCAGCCTGGTCAATCTGATCTGCCGACTGTATGACGTGGATGAAGGTTCCGTCTGCGTAGGAGGTACAGATGTCCGCCAATATGATACAGAAGTCCTGCGGAACCAAGTTTCTGTGGTGCTTCAGAAAAACACATTGTTTTCCGGTACCATTCTCGACAACCTGCGCTGGGGAAATCCTGATGCCACGGAAGAAGAATGTGTCGAAGCGTGCAAGGCGGCCTGCGCTGATGAATTTATCGATCGGATGCCCCAGGGATACCATACTTGGATCGAGCGGGGCGGATCTAATGTATCCGGCGGTCAGAAGCAGAGGCTGTGTATTGCCCGCGCGCTTTTGAAGAAGCCAAAAGTATTGATTCTGGATGATTCTACCAGCGCTGTAGATACAGCGACGGACGCAAACATCCGCGCGGCCTTTGAAAAAGAGATCCCAGGCACCACTAAGATTATTATTGCCCAGCGTGTATCAAGCGTTCAGTCCGCGGATCGGATTCTGGTATTGGACGAAGGGAAGATCAATGCCTTTGATACCCATGACAATCTGTTGGAACATAACGCCATTTACCAAGAGATCTACAATTCGCAGATCGAAGGCGGCGGCGATTTTGACCAGCCTGCTTAAAGGAAAGAAAGGAGGAAAACTGATCTATGAGCGAGACGAGAGACAGAAAGAAATCAAGACCCAGAGTAGCGACCGCTACAAAATTGATCAGCCGGGTCATCGGATATATGCTTCATTATTATAAATACTTATTTGCGCTTGTGATCGTGTGCATCCTGATCACGGCGATCGCTACCGTAGTGGGCGCCACATTTCCGCAGACCTTGGTAGATGATTATATCACGCCAATGATGAAAAATGGCTCCAGAGATTTTAGCGGCCTGGCATCTGATCTGATCCGCCTGGCCTGTATTATGGGAATCGGTGTTGTCACCGCGTTTACTTATAACCGGATCATGGTCAATGTAAGCCAGGGGACTATGCTGCATCTGAGGGACGATCTGTTCCGCGGGATGGAGTCGCTTCCCATCAAATATTTTGATACCCATGCCCATGGCGATATCATGTCAGTTTATACCAATGATGTGGATACGCTTCGGCAGCTTTTGAGCCAAAGCATCCCTCAGATCATCAATTCTCTGATCACGATGACTGCCACGCTGATCACCATGATCGTGCTGAACCCGGCGCTGACGGTGATCTCAATCCTGACGGCCTGCGTTATGTTGGCTGTTACCGCTAATTTTTCTAAATTATCCGGGAAATACTATATCCGGCAGCAGATCGATCTGGGAGCTGTGGATGGTTTTATTGAAGAGATGATGGACGGCCAGAAGGTAGTTAAAGTATTCTGCCATGAGCAGGCGGCTATGGAAGATTTCCATAAGGTCAATGAAAAGCTGAGAGACAGCGCGAATAAGGCTAACCGGTACGCAAACCTGCTGATGCCCATCAATGCCAATATCGGGTGGATCAGCTATGCTTTGGTCGCCATCGTTGGAGCGATCCTTGGGATCAACGGTCTGGCAGGTGTTACCATCGGTACTGTCGTTACCTTTGTGGGATTGAATAAAAGCTTTACTAACCCCATCACCCAGGTCAGCCAGCAGATCAACTTCGTTGTCAATGCGGCGGCCGGAGCGCAGCGTGTTTTTGACTTGATGGATCAGACGCCGGAAGTAGATGAGGGATATGTGGAGCTGGTCAACGCTAAGGAAGATGAGAACGGAAATCTGACAGAAGCGGATACCCGTACCAATCTGTGGGCCTGGAAACATCCCCACAAGGCGGATGGAACCGTTACTTATACCAAGCTGGAAGGCGGGGTCGTCTTTGATGATGTGGACTTTGGCTATACCGATGACAAGATCGTGCTCCATAACATCAGCCTGTGGGCGAAGCCGGGACAGAAGATTGCTTTTGTCGGCGCTACCGGAGCAGGAAAGACTACCATCACCAATTTGATCAACCGTTTTTACGATATCGCGGACGGTAAGATCCGTTACGATGGTATCAATATCAATAAGATCAAGAAACCGGATCTGAGAAGATCTCTTGGAATGGTGCTTCAGGATACCCATCTGTTTACAGGGACGGTTATGGAAAATATCCGCTACGGAAAGCTGGATGCTACAGATGAAGAGTGCGTCAGCGCGGCTAAGCTTGCCAACGCGGACGGGTTTATCCGTCGTCTGCCAGATGGTTATGATACCATGCTTACCGGAGATGGGGAAAACTTAAGCCAGGGTCAGAGACAGCTTCTTGCGATCGCAAGAGCCGCGGTTGCCGATCCTCCGGCGCTGATCCTGGATGAGGCTACGTCATCTATTGACACCCGTACAGAGAAGCTGGTACAGGCCGGCATGGATGCGCTGATGAGGGGACGTACTACGTTTGTCATTGCTCACCGGCTGTCTACCGTCAAGAATTCAGACTGTATCATGGTCATGGAACAAGGCCGCATTATCGAGCGGGGAACTCATGACGAGCTGATCCAGGAGAAGGGCAAGTATTACCAGTTGTATACCGGAAACTTTGCGGAGCAGGGAGCATGATGATCAGTGCTTGGATCTGTCTTTCCGCAGGATATAACAGGAAGCGGGGCTTTTGCCTCGCTTTTTGTGTGTCAGATCGAGCATAGCGGTTTTGTTTCAGATAATAGTATACGTTTTGGTTATACTAAAATGCGGATTTGGCATTGTACATTTTAAAAAGAGCGCTTTAAAATAAAGATAAAGAAAGGAGTGATCAATATGAGAATAATAACTTTGAATGATGGCAATAGTATTCCGGCGGTAGGCTTTGGAGTATTTATGATCCCCAACGACGGCACGACTTACCAGGCGGTGCTGCAGGCGCTGAAAGCGGGATATCGGCATATAGATACGGCTGCGGCGTATTTTAATGAATCAGAGGTTGGAAAAGCGGTAAAAGACAGTGGGATCCCGCGGGAAGAAATATTTATCACCAGCAAGCTGTGGCTTCAGGATTATGGATATGAGGCGGCGAAAAAAGGAATCGCCGTATCTCTTGAAAAACTGGGAGTGGATTATATCGACCTATGCCTGCTCCATCAGCCATACGGCGATGTGGCAGGCGCGTGGAAAGCGCTTGAGGAAGCAAAAGAGGAAGGAAAACTGAAATCCATTGGGGTAAGTAATATGACGCCGAAGATCTGGAAGGAGTTTGTCCCTCAATTTGCCACCATTCCCGCGGTCAATCAGGTGGAATGCAATCCCTTTTTCCAGCAGCGGGAGTTAAGAGAACTTCTGGAGAAAGATGACGTCAAGATTGAGGCATATCAGCCTCTGGGCCATGGAAATGAGGCTCTTCTCTCAAATCCGGCGATTACAGAGATTGCCTCCAAATATGGAAAGAACGCGGGGCAGGTCATTCTGCGTTTCGAGGTGCAGGACGGTCTCATCATCCTTCCTAAATCTACAAATCCAGAGCGGATCGCGGGAAATATCGATATTTTCAACTTTGAACTAACAGAGGACGAAATGGAAACGCTGCGCGCCCTGGATACAGGCAAGGGAAGTCATGACCCGGAAGCGCCGGGAATTGCGGAAATGCTTCTTGCGAATTACAAAATCCACGATTAAAAGTACACCTTAGGAAGAAGGTATCCTGGCTTTATTGGTAATATCCTGCGTAGATACCGCCTAAACGCAGCAGTTCTTCGTGGGTCCCCCGTTCCGCGATGCCATTATCCGCCACTACCAGGATCTCATCGGCATTCTGTATGGTAGACAGCCGGTGGGCAATGGTAATGGTGGTCCGGTCATGGGCCAGTACATCCAGGCTCTTCTGGATCCAGCGTTCACTTTCGTTGTCCAGGGCGCTGGTGGCCTCGTCTAAGATCAGGATCGGCGGATTCTTCAGGAACACACGGGCAATGGAAATGCGCTGTTTCTGTCCGCCGGACAAACGGGTTCCCCGCTCGCCTACATAGGTGTCATACCCTTCAGGCAGACTTTCGATAAAGTCGTGGATGTTGGCCTTTTTAGCGGCGTCCATGATTTCTTCTTGGGAAGCGCCGGGCTTTCCGTAGGCGATATTTTCCCGGATGGTGCCGCAGAAGAGATAGACGTCCTGCTGAACGATGCCGATCTGGCCGCGGAGAGATTCCAGCGTCAGATCCCGCACGTCTTTTCCATCGATGGCCACCCGGCCTCCGGTCACGTCATAGAATCTGGGAAGCAGATTGCAGATGGTAGTCTTGCCGGACCCGGAAGGTCCTACCAGAGCTACCGAACGGCCTGCTGGGATCTCAAACGAAACATTTGAGAGTACAAGCGTATCGTCGTCTGAATAATGGAAGGAGACATTTTCATAGGAAACGGTTCCTTTCACGTCGGTGAGGGGCTTTGCATTCGGCGCGTTTTGGATCTGTGTCTCAGTTTCCATCACGTCCAGATAACGGCGGAATCCGGAGAGTCCTTTCTGCATCATTTCCATCAATTCTACCAGGATCTGGATAGGGCTGATGAAGATGCCGATATAGAGGGCGTACATGGACAGATCTACCACGTCCATCCGTCCCTGGGCGATCAGATATCCTCCGTATACCAAAGTCACCAGGTACATCATACCCTGGAAGAAGAGATTGCCTCCGGTAAAGGTTCCCATACACCGGTAGTTATCGTCCTTGGACTTTAAGAATCCCTGGTTGCTTTTGGCGAATTTCTCCCTTTCAACATCTTCGTTGGCAAAAGACTGTACCACGCGGATGCTGGCCAGGGTATCCTGAAGGCTGGCGTTGACGTCCCCAATCTTCCGGCGGTTATCCAGGAAGGTGGCCTGCATCCGTTTGTTCTGGCTGATGGAGAAGACCAGCATACAGAAGACTAGGATCAGCAAAGGAATGGCAAGCTGCCAGTTGATCAGAAACAGGAAGATAAAGGATCCCACGATCTTGATCAAGGAGATAAACAGGTTCTCAGGCCCATGGTGGGCGAACTCCGCAATGTCAAACAGGTCAGAGACCAGCTTGCTCATCATCTGACCGGAATTGTTCTGGTCATAGTAAGAGAAAGAAAGCTTTTCATAGTGGTCAAAAAGCTTTGCACGCATATCCCGCTCCATGTGGGCGCCCATCATATGTCCCTGATAGCTGATATAATACTTGCACAGGCTCTGAAGGACATACATGACAAAAAGCCCGATGCCGATGGGGAGAAGAGCGGAGATGATTTCCCCGGCGCTTCTGGTAAAAAGACCGTTGATGGCGCTGCGTAAGAATTGCGGGTATAAAAGATCTACTACGCTGATAAAAGTGGCGCAGAAAAGATCCAAGAAAAAAACACCTTTGTAGGGTTGGTAATATTGGATAAATTTTCTTAGTGTAGACATAACATTCCTCTTCAAAAACTTCTTTTTCTATAAACCAGTCAAAAGCCGCCCTGCCAGGCGCCTTTTTCCTGTTTTTGCGGGTCTCAAGGTCCTGCATATTCATGCGGGCATGAAATGCAGGACTTTGAGACCCTGGTATCATATTATAACATCATTGGGCCGGTAGTGGTCAACCTATTGTTGGAGGAAAGAGGAAGTTAAGGGTTTTTTGGCCTTTCATTATGCGTCCCAGTTATAGAAGCTTGCGAAATTGGCATTGTACTTTTGAAAAAGGAGCTTTTACAATGGTATGTACAGAAAATGATCAAAGGAGGTTATTATTGATTATGAGAAAAGACTTTGGAGCAAAACCGTTTTTATTCCCTCAGCCGGTCATGATCATTGGAACTTATGACGAGAATGGAAAAGCTAACGCCATGAACGCGGCGTGGGGAGGAATCGTAGGGGCAGACGAGATCATGATCGATCTGTCCAGCCATAAAACAACTGAAAATCTTATGGTGAACAAGGCTTTTACCGTCAGTGTGGCGGATGTGGAGCACATGACGGCTTGCGATTATGTGGGAATTGTTTCTGCGAACCAGGAAGAGCACAAGATGGAGAAGGCGGGATTTACTGCTACAGAAAGCAATTTTGTCCATGCGCCGGTCATCAATGAGCTTCCGCTGACGCTGGAGTGTGAGCTGATCGACGTGATCGGAGGAACAAAATTCCTTGGAAAGATCAAGAATGTCAGCATTGACGAGAGTGTGCTGGGAGAAGATGGAGAACTGAGCCTTGAGAAATTCTCGCCCATCACTTACGACACCGTGCATTTCGGATATTACAGATTGGGCGAGAAAGTGGGAAATGCCTTTAAAGACGGCGCTGCCCTTAAGTAGAGCGGCATTGACGAAAAGAATATTTGTCTGATAAACTATAACTAGACAGCAGGGTCAAAAATTTTTTTGACCCTGATATTTTATCTGGAAGACTTAAATAACAGGGAGGGAACTATATTGAGATATCGTGAGTTGGGGAACACAGGTTTAAAAGTCAGTGAGATCGGACTTGGCTGCGAGGGATTCGCGGAAGACAACTGCCAGGGAGCAAAACGGCTCTTAGACGAGGCAGAACGGCGGGGAGTGAATTATTTTGACCTTTATACATCGAACCCTCAGGTCCGGACGGCCATTGGGGAGGCCATGAAGGGAAGAAGGCAGAAGTTCATCATCCAGTCTCATGTCTGTTCCGTTTGGAAAGACGGCCAGTATAAAAGGAGCCGTCAGATCGATGAAGTGAAAGAGGGAATGGAAGAAATGCTCTCCCTGCTTCAGACGGACTATATCGATGTGGGAATGATCCATTATGTGGATTCCATGAAAGATTGGAAAACGGTGTCGGAAGGCCCCGTCCTTGCTTATGTGAAAGAGTTGAAAGAAAAAGGTGTGATCCATCACATCGGGCTTTCCAGCCACAACCCGGAAGTGGCGCTGGAGGCGGTGAGAAGCGGAGACGTTGAAGTGCTGATGTTCAGCGTAAATCCCTGCTATGACCTTCAGCCGGCCAGCGAGGATGTGAATGAACTGTGGGCGGATGAAAATTATGAAAAGCACCTGGTAAACATGGATCCCCAGAGGCAGGAACTCTATGAGACCTGTCAGCGGCTTGGCGTAGGCGTAACGGTCATGAAAGCCTTCGGAGGAGGAGATCTTCTGGATGCGTCTATGTCCCCTGCCGGTAAGGCCCTGACAGTCAGCCAGTGCCTGCATTACGCGCTGACCCGCCCAGCGGTGGCTACGGTTCTTGCGGGCGCTCACAGTGTGGAAGAATTTCAGAGAAGTCTGGCCTATGAGGAAGCCTCAGAGGAAGAGAAGGATTATGCTCCCGCTTTTGCCTCTTTTCCAAATATCAGTTGGGAAGGTCATTGTATGTACTGCAGTCACTGCGCGCCTTGCCCCAAGAAGATTGACGTGGCTTCTGTGACGAAGTTCCTGAATCTGGCGAAAGCCCAGGGGAATGTGCCGGAGACGGTGCGGGAACACTATGAAGTGCTGCCTCACCATGCCGGAGAATGTATCCAGTGCGGAGCCTGTGAGACCCGCTGTCCATTTGGAGTCTCCATCATCGAGAATATGAAGCAGGCGGCAGAAATTTTTGGAAAATAAAAATTAGGCACAAGGGGCGGTTCCCCTTGTGCCTGATTTTATATTATCCTTGCGGAATTAGTCGTGGATCTTCATCTGGTGCAGCATTTTTACGAAGCCTGGATCAGAGTGGTCCACGATCTCGCTGTGCCCTAAGTCTAACTTGGCGATTTCAGCCATATCGTCTTCGGACAAGGTGAAATCCCATACGTCAAAATTCTGCTCCATCCGGTCTTTGTGGACAGATTTAGGAATTACAACGACGCCTCTTTGGATATTCCAGCGCAGCGCTGCCTGCGCGGCGCTCTTTCCGTATTTTTCCCCGATCTTGGACAGAACCGGATGGGTGAAGATTCCGTGATTCCCTTCTGCGAATGGTCCCCAGGCTTCCGGAACAATACCATATTCCCTCATAAGGGCCAGAGCGTTTTCCTGCTGGAAGAATGGATGCAGCTCCACCTGATTAACGGCCGGGATCACGTCTACGGTCTCGCAGAGATTAGCCAAGCGGTTAGGATAGAAATTGCATACACCGATGGCGCGTAACTTTCCTTCTTTATAGAGTTCTTCCATTGCGCGGTAAGCGCCGATGTAGTCGCCCATTGGCTGGTGAATCAGATACAGATCGATATAATCAAGGCCCAGTTTGTCAAGAGAAGTCTGTACCGCTTTTTTCGCTGCTTCATAACTTGCATCCTGTACCCAGAGCTTGGTGGTGATAAAAAGTTCTTCCCTTGGTACGCCGCATTTTTTGATGGCTGCGCCAACCGCCTCCTCATTCATATAGGCGGCGGCGGTGTCGATCAGACGATAACCGCTGCTTATGGCATCCAGGACGGCGTTTTCACACTGGGCCGGATCGGGCACCTGAAATACACCAAAACCTTCCAACGGCATCTGGATTCCATTATTTAAAGTTGCATATTCCATGATAAAAACCTCCTTAAAATATTTTCTTTCTTGATCTTGATTCGATTATAGTTGGAGGAAAGAAAAAAGTACAATATGGATTTAGAAATGTGCTATAATCAAAAGTAATACTGATGGGTTTGAACGATGGTTTTAGATTAAATAAATCGAAAGATTAAAGGAGTAAGTTATGATTGAAATCTATCTTTTGGAACAATTGGTCGCTTTTGAAGAGTACGGCACTTTGTCTGCCGCATCGGAACAGCTGCATTTATCGCAGCCCGCCCTGACCCGCTCTATGCGGAAGCTGGAAGAAGTGATAGGGGTTCCGTTATTTGAAAGGACTAAGAACCGGATCGCGCTAAATGAAAATGGAAGGCTGACGGCTCAGTACGCGCAGAAGATCCTGGAACAAGAGCGGGATATGGTGGAACGGGTCAGACTTCTGGACCGGAGCAGGAGAACGATCACTCTGGGCTCCTGCGCGCCGGTCCCCATCGCGGATCTGGTTCCGGTGCTCTCCCGCTGCTACACAGGGATGACCATTGCATCAGAGATCCGGAACTGGGATGAGGAATTGCTGGACGGCCTCGATAAAGGCAGGTATCAGATGGCGGTCCTCCATGAAGAGCCAAAAGAAGAAGGAGTGTACGCCTTTCCCTACCGGAAGGAAACCCTGTCTCTTGTTGTGCCATATACCCATCCGCTGGCAGAACGGGAGGAAGTTACCTTAAAAGACATTGACGGGCAGAACCTGCTTCTGTACACAGAGATCGGATTCTGGTATGAAATGTGCCGGGAGAAACTGCCAAACGCTCATTTCCTCCTGATGAATGAGTATGACGCTTTTGGAGAAGTGGCGGGAACAGGCGCCTTCCCATCGTTCGCCTCAGATATCATGGCTGGAAGGAGCGGGAATATGGAGGGGAAGAAGCTGATCCCTATCCGGGATCCATCGGCGGAGACCACCTACTACTGCGTGTGCAGACAGGAAGAACGGGAGCGGTACCGGAAATTCTACCGGATGCTGGAGCAGATCAACTGGCAAAAGCAAGAAGTAAAATTTTAAAGAAATCATTAGAGAGAACGGAAAGATAGTGCTATAATAGAAGCCGGTTAGATTTGTTTAACAGAAAGCTGCAAAAGAGAGCGAGGAATAGAAAACGATGAGACGAGAGAAAAGTATCCTGGATGTGGGGATCGATGTGGGGAGTACTACCACCAAGATCGCTGCTATGGATTCGGGGACACAAAAGATTTTATATTCCGAGTACAGACGCCATCACGCGGACCAGATCAAAAGCGTCTCTGACGCGCTTAGAAAATTGGGAGAGCGTTTCCCGGACAGCAGGATTTATCTTGCTCTGACAGGATCTGGAGCGAAGAATCTGGCGGATGAGCTGAAGGTCTCTTATATACAGGAGGTTGTGGCCAACTCCATCGCCCTCCAGACAAGATATGAGAACGTAGGAACGGCGATCGAGCTTGGCGGCCAGGACGCGAAGATTATTTTCTTTCGGGAAAATGAGACGACCCATCAGCTTGAGGCATCGGACATGCGGATGAATGGAAGCTGCGCGGGGGGAACAGGAGCGTTTATCGACGAGATTGCTTCGATCTTAAATGTACCGATCGAGCAGTTTAACGAAATGGCGGGGAAGGGGGATACCGTCTATGATGTGTCAGGGCGCTGCGGCGTATACGCTAAGACAGATATACAGCCGCTCCTGAATCAGGGAGTATCTAAAGAAAATCTGGCCCTGTCCGCCTTTCATGCCATTGCGAAACAGACCATCGGAGGACTGGCCCAGGGGCTGGATATCAAAAGCCCGGTAGTCTTTGAGGGAGGCCCGCTGACCTTTAATCCGGTCTTGATCCAAGTGTTCGCCAGCCGCCTGGGGCTGACAAAAAAGGAGATCTTGATCCCGGAACGCCCGGAACTTATGATGGCTTGGGGGGCCGCTCTATCGCTAAAGAAATTAAAGGGGCGGCAGGAGCGGCCGCGAAAGCCGGAACGGCTGGCGGAGGATCTGGATTGGATCAAAGAGGAGGAAAAAAGCGGAAAGCAGGGAACGCCATTCTTCCGATCAGGAGAAGAGCGGGAAGAGTTTGAGAAGCGGCACGCCCTGCCGGATTGGAAACCATATCAGCCCAAGGCGGGAGAGACGGTACGGGCCTATCTTGGTATTGATTCCGGGAGCACAACTACAAAATTCGTATTGATGGATGAAACAGAACAGCTTTTGGACACCTTTTACGCGCCTAATGAGGGGGATCCTCTTGCCGTAGCCAAGAGAGCCCTTCTTGCTATGCGGGATAAGTACCGCGGCGCGGAAGCTGATCTGGAGATCCTGGGGGCGGGTACCACCGGATACGGCGAACAGCTTTTTGCCAGGGCATTTTCCGCGGAGTGCCATGTGGTAGAGACGGTAGCCCACGCAAAGGCGGCGCTGAAATATTATCCGGGAGCTACCTTTCTTCTGGATATTGGCGGCCAGGACATGAAAGCGGTCTGGCTGAAAGACGGGATAATCACCAATATTGTGGTCAATGAGGCCTGCTCTTCCGGCTGCGGATCGTTCTTGGAGAATTTCGCCTCTACATTGCACATCCCGGTGGAGAAGATCGCGCAGGCGGCTTTCAAATCAGAGGATCCGGCCGTCTTAGGCAGCCGCTGCACGGTTTTTATGAACAGCAGTATTGTGACGGAGCAGAGAAACGGAAAGCTGCCGGGAGATATTATGGCGGGCCTATGCCGATCGATCATTGAAAATGTGTTTACCAAAGTCATCCGGACTTCCAATCTGGACAGCCTGGGAGATAAGATCGTAGTCCAGGGAGGGACTTTCCAGAATGACGCGGTATTAAGAGCGCTGGAGCAGTATACGGGAAGAAAGGTGATCCGGGCGCCGTATCCCGGCGTTATGGGAGCCATAGGCGCGGCGCTCCTGACCAAAGAACGGATGCAGGATGGGCAGAGGACGTTCATTGGATTAGAGAACCTGGAGGCATTCACGTATACCCAGCAGGCGGATGAACCCTGCCCCTTCTGCGGGAATCACTGCAGACGCAGCATTATCCGGTTCTCAAACGGGAATTCCTGGGTGACGAATAACCGGTGTGAGAAGGGAGAGATCGTGGGAGATCCCAAAGATGAGACGGTCCAGTCCCGGTTGAGGGACAAGCAGCAGGAAAAGGAGAAGACGCCGGATCTGTTTGGGCTTCGCCGGAAACTTCTGTTCCAGGATTACCCATATCCAGAACCGAGGACTGAGAGAAATACGACCATCGGAATTCCAAGAGTGCTGTTCTTCTGGGATAGTATGCCCTTTTGGACTACATTTTTCAAAGTGTTGGGCTTCGGGGTATGTTTGTCAAAACCCAGCACTCGGAAAATGTACGAGAGCGGTCTGCGGTCTGTGACTTCGGATACTGTATGTTTTCCGGCTAAATTAGTCCACGGACATATGCGGAATCTGGTGAAACAGAAAGCAGACCTAATCTTTTTCCCCTCCATCAGTACGGTGGCGCCGGAAAATCAGGAAAAGACCAGCGAGTCTATGTGCGCGGTGGTCAAGGGATATCCGCTGGTCATCCGCAATTCAGACAATCCCAAGACAGAGTGGGGAATCCCTTTGGAGACGCCTTTGTTCTTCTGGAATACCAAGGAAGACCGCAAGGATCAGTTGATCTCTTATATGGAAGAAAGATTCCAGGTACCGAGAGAGGAGACGAAGAGGGCAGTCCGAGCGGCAGAAGCGGCTATGGCAAGCTTCCGCAGGCAGATGGAAGAAGCGGGGGCCAAGGTTTTGGAAGAGGCGGAGCGAGAAGGGAAATACGCGGTGGTGCTGGCGGCCAGGCCCTATCAGACGGATTCCCTGGTGAACCACGATCTGCCTTCCTTCTTTACAGACCTTGGGATTCCCGTGCTGACGGCAGATTCACTGCCAAAACTCAGTGAAGTGGAATTGAAAAGGAGCAGGCTGGACATTGTAAATAATTACCACGCCCGGATGCTGTCTTCCGCAATCCTGGCAGCCCAGGATCCAAGGCTGGAATATGTCCAGATCGTAAGCTTTGGCTGTGGTCACGATGCCTATCTCTCCGATGAGATCATAAGGCTGATGAATGAAATCTCAGGGAAAACGCCTCTGGTGGTCAAGCTGGATGAAAGCGACATCCAGGGGCCGCTCAGGATCCGGGTGCGCTCTTTTGTGGAGACTTTGAATATGCGGCGCAGCCAGGGAACCGCAAAAAAAGTGAAAGATCTGGAAGACCCTTATCCGGTGAAATTTACTACAAAAGATAAGGCGGAACGGGTAGTCCTGGTCCCCAATACATCCCACGCTTTCAGCCGTCTGATGTCGGCGGCCATGAAGGGGCAGGGGCTTCGGACGGAGCCCTTGGAGATCGGCAGGGAAGAGGCTATCCGCTTGGGGAAACAGTATGTCCACAACGATATCTGCTTTCCGGCTCAGGTAGTGATCGGAGAAGCATTGGCCGCGTTGAGGAGCGGCAGGTATGACCTTGACCATGTGGCGGTGGCTATGGCCAAATACGTGGGCGACTGCCGGCTGACCCATTACGGGGCTCTGCTCAGGAAAGCGCTGGATGATGCGGGATATGCCCAGGTCCCCGTGCTGACTAACGATGATAAAGACAGCCACAATCTCCATCCAGGCTACCGGATGAATCTGGCGGCTTCCATTCGGATCGCCGTCGGCCTGCCCATGATCGATGTGCTGGAAGAACTGCTGCGGAAAATCCGGCCCTATGAAAAGGAAGAAGGAAGCGCGGATGCCGCTTTTGAGAAGGCCATGGATCTTCTGATCGATGGGATGGAAAAAGGGGGAGTCCGTGGAGCGCGGAAAGGCTTCCGCCAGGCGATAGAGGTGATGAAAGCGGTTGCGTATGACCGCGGCAGACCCAAACCGCAGGTACTGATCGTAGGAGAATATCTGTTGAACTTCCATCCGGGAGCGAACCATGATATTGAGGTCTATCTGGAGAAAAATGGATTTGAAGTGATCGAGGCCCGCATGACGGACGTGATCCGCAAGATTTACTTTAACAAAGACAGTCAGGTGAAAGAATACCATATACATAGGCCTTTGCGGGAGAAACTCTGGAATAGGCTGGCAAATAAAGTTTTTGATATCGCCCATGATCTGACAGACCGCATCGCAAAAGGGCATCCGCTGTATGAGCGGGCCTGCCGTCTGCCGGAACTGGTCAAGAGAAGCGATCCGGTGATTCCCCATACTTTTGACGCGGGAGAGGGAGTGCTGATCCCGGGGGAGATCCTCCATCATGCCGCTCATGGCTGCCGGGCGTTCGTTATCCTGCAGCCCTTCGGCTGTCTGCCAAACCATGTGGTAGGCCGGGGGATCGTTAAGAAGCTGAAGGAATACTATCCCGATGCCCAGATCCTGCCGCTGGACTATGATCCGGACGTCAGCTTCGCCAACCTGGAAAACCGGCTCCAAATGCTGGTGATGAATGTGATTGAAAAGGAACGGTTAGAGCAGCAAAGAGAAAAACAGTCTGACGAGAGCAAGGGGATCGCATAGAAACATTTTTAGAAGAAGAGAGTGCCCTGGAAGTGGAGGCCAAAAACCACGGAAAGGGCATTCTTTTTGTGAAAAATCAGGGGGAAATAAAATTTTTTCTAACCATACTATCTTTTTTGGGAGTCAGATGGTTATACCAGATAGAAAGCACAAAACGTTTTGAACTTTCAGACGAGAAAGGAGGATCTTGTGGACGCGGATTTTCTTTTGATCAGGAAAATGAAGCAGGGTGACGATGAGGCCTTTGATAGATTTGTTCATAAATATTATGGCGACATCTTGAAATATTGCTCTTATCACTGCCGGGATGAAGAGTATGCTTTAGACCTGGCCCAGGAGACATTTGTCCGTTTCTTCGCAAGATTATCGGAGTATCGTCACAGAGGAAAAACGAAAAACTATTTGTACACCATCGCTGGAAATCTTTGCAAGAATTGGTATCAAAAGACAAAAGAAATCCTGGCGGGAGAAGAATTGCTTCTGGGAGAACCAGATCCGGAGGCTGTCCAGGAATCTGGGATTGTAGATAAGGTGCTGCTGGAATGGGCGATCGCTAACCTGCCCCAGGAACTTCAGGAAGTGATTGACCGCTATTATTTTCAGGAGAAAAAGATCCGGGAAATAGCGGCAGAGCTGGATCTTGGGATTCCACTGGTTAAATACCGTCTGGGACAGGCGAAACTTAAGCTGCGGGAGTTGATCGGAAAGGAGGAGGAAGGCCATGAATCTGGAAGAACGGATACAAAGCTATAAAGAAGAAAGGAAGATGGAACCAAAAGAAGAGCAGATCCTAAAAACGATCCAGGCATCCCGGGAGAGTTTCCTGGCCGCGGAAGCAGATCGGATGCTGGCATATCATTCTTTTTTGTATCTGCAGCTAAAGCTGGTCAGAAAAAGGTGGTGGCTGCTGCAGCTTTTGGTCTTGATCGCGCTGTGGGCGTTTCTGCCGATCGCGGATGATCAGATCTATGCTTATCGGAGTATGGGAGTGGCGGGAACTCTCTTTGTGATCCTTATTATACCGGAGTTTTGGAAGAATCAGAGCTGTCAGTGCCTGGAGATCGAGGCGGCCTCCTATTACTCTCTGCGTCAGGTCTACGCGGCTCGGATCTTATTGTTTGGAATCACGGATATTTTGATGATCACGGTGTTTTGCGCCGGAGCATCGGTATCGCTGAGGATATCGCTGTCTACGCTTTTGATCCAGTTTCTGTTTCCTATGGTGGTCACAGCCTGTATCTGTTTCGGGATTTTATGCGGAAGCAGGAGGCTTCCGGAAGCGGCGGCGGCTGGCCTTTGTATGGTATGGAGCTTGATCTGGTGGTTTGTGCTGCTGGACGAAAGGCTCTACGGGGCGGTCACGATTCCGGTCTGGGTGATCCTGTTTGGAATCGCGGTGGTGTTCTTGGCAGTTACTGTCTGCCGGCTCCTATGCCGGTGCAATCGAATCTGGGAGGTAGATCGAAGTGGAAATAAAGACGACTGATCTTACAAAAAAATTTGGTGATGTTACGGCGGTAGACCATATGGATCTGACCATGACGGGAGGCGTCTATGGTCTTCTGGGTCTGAACGGCGCCGGAAAGACAACGCTTATGCGGATGCTGTGTACCCTGCTGCAGCCAACGGAAGGCAGCATCACCTGCGATGGAAAAGATATTTTTAAAATGGGAGCGGATTACCGGAAGCTGCTGGGGTATCTGCCTCAGGAATTTGGGTTCTATCCAGAGTTTACCGTGAAGGACTATCTGCTTTACATTGCGGCCCTGAAAGGAATCCGGCTGGCGGTGGCGAAGAAAAGAGTAAAGGAACTGCTGGGAAAGGTAGGACTTTCGAAAGTGGCTGGCCGGAAGATGAAGAAGCTGTCCGGGGGAATGAAGCGGAGGGCCGGAATTGCTCAAGCTATGCTGAATGATCCCAGGATCCTGGTGCTGGATGAGCCTACAGCCGGACTGGATCCCAATGAAAGGATCCGGTTCCGTAATCTGATCAGCGAATTATCTGAGGACCGGCTGGTCCTGTTATCCACCCATATTGTGTCGGATGTGGAATATATTGCCAATGAAATCTGGCTGATGAAGGAAGGAAGTCTGATGTTGAAGGGGACGGCGGAAGAGCTGATCGACTCTATGGAAGAAACCGTCTGGAAATGCTTTGCGGAAAAGCCGATGGTTCCGGCTCTGCTGAAGAAATACAAGGTTTCTAATATGAAATCGGAACCTCATGGAGCGGAACTGCGGATCATTTCCAAAGAGCGTCCGCTTCCGGATGCGGTTCCGGAAGAGGCGGCCCTGGAGGATGTGTTCCTTTACTATTTTGGAGAAAAGGCGGGTGAAAGCGATGCTGTTATTTGAAGTGAAAAAGGTACTGACGAAACCCCTGAATAAAGCGGCTCTTCTGATCCTGGCGGCAGTGTTTGTGATCGCCTGCGTCCTTACGATCCGCTATGTGGACTACACGGATCAGGATGGAAATACGGTGACCGGAATATCGGCTGCCCGGAATTTGAGAGAAATGAAGAATCAGTGGGCAGGAGATGTGACGGAAGAGGTGATCCGGGAAGCGGTTCGGGAGAACGCCGCGATCAATGCTTCCGATGAAGCGCTGTCGGAGGATATCACGGAACAGAACAAAGCTTATTCCAAGAAGCAGGGGTTCGAGGATATCCGGGAGATGCTGAGTATGTCTTTCAGCGGGATCAAACAATATGACTATTATACGGCGGACGCCCTGTCGGAAGATGAGGCGGCGGGGCTCTACGAGCAGCGGATCCAGTCGCTGAAGGATTATCTGGACAGCGGCCAGGTGGACTTTACCGAGAATGAGAAAGACTATCTCCTGCAGAAGTATGAAGAATTTAAGACGCCGGTACACTATGAGTATGCCGATGGCTGGATGGCTTTGATGGATTCCGCGTATTTTATCACGCTTACGATGATCCTGGTATTGATCCTGGGATTTCTGGTATCCGGTATCTTCTCGGATGAATTTGCCTGGAAAGCGGATGCCATCTTCTTCTCCTCCAGAACGGGAAGAGGGAGGGCTATCCTGGCGAAAATGGGAGCGGGACTTTTGATCATCACAGTGATCTACTGGGGCGTGATCCTGCTTTTCGCGGGAGTGGTGCTGGCGGCCCTGGGAGCGGGCGGGGGTGACTGCCCGGTCCAGATCTGGAACTGGTATAGTATCTATAATATTACCTACTTCCAGGATTATCTGCTAAGCGCCGCGGGAGGCTATATTGGGGCATTGTTCATTCTGATCCTGTCTATGCTGGCATCGGCCGGGACCCATTCCACCGTTTTTGCCATTACCATCCCATTTGCCCTGACCTGCGTAACCCCGTTCCTTGGCCGGGTAGATATGTTCTCAAAGCCGCTGCGTCTGTTCCCGGACCAGCTCCTGCAGATCTGCGCCAACCTGCGGGACTTTGAGTTATATGAGATTGGCGGCAAGGTACTGCGGCAGGTAGATGTGCTCATCCCTATGTATCTGATCCTGGCGGCAGCCATCTTCCCGTTTCTGTACGTAGTATACCGGAGGACTCAGGTGAAATAAGGCGCTCTTCACACAGTTTTCAGAAATATTTCTGGAGATTTTCACAGAAAGTTCACCTCCATACCGCAAAATTGCGGTATGGAGGTGTTGCTTTTGGGAAAGAAAAAAATAATTGGTTATTTGGTACTGGGAGTTATGTTGTTTGTTTTGGCGGTGTCCCTTCAGGGATGCGCGGGAGCGGAAGAAGATGGGCAGGAAGGTACCAATGATTATCTGACCGCGCTGGATATGGAAACGGACATATCAGCCATTTATACGCTGGAATATCAGGAAGATATTGAAAAGCAGATCGAGGCGCTGAAAGAGGAGAACAGCTACACACTGGAAGATCCTCTGGTGATCGCGGATCCCTATGGGACCAATACAACAGGACTGTATGTGTTCTTTACCTCAGATACGGCCGCAAAGGCTTCCTATACCGTCTCGGCGGATGGATATGAGCCGTTTGGCGAAGAATTATATGGAGATTATACTACAGAGCATGAATATCTTTTGATCGGCATGATTCCAGATACCGTCAATACGATCACTTTAACACTTCAGGATGAAGAGGGAGAGACGGCGGGGACTCTGGAACTGGAATATGATGCGCCATCCCTTGCGGGAAGCGAGGAGAATACCCAGCTTGAGGTAAAAGAAGGGGAGAGCGGCAAAGAGCTTTCAGACGGGCTTTATACGATGCTCGGGAATCGGACAGATGAAGATAATGAAGAGACGGATTTTATCCTGCTGTATGACAACTACGGGACACTTCGGACAGAAATTCCAATCAAAAGCTATCGGGCCTGCAATATTTTATTTGGAGATGATGAGATTTATTTCAGCGCTTCAGCCAATGAACTTGTGGCGATGGATCGGCTGGGACGGATCACAGAGATTTATACGCTGGGAGATTACCAGCTTCATCACGATTATATTTTTGGTTCCCGGGAGGATTTCCTTGTACTTGCGACAGAGGAAGGAAAAGATACGGAGGAAGACAGGATCTTGAGCGTAGACATGGAAAGCGGGGAAGTGACGGAAATCATTGATCTGGCGGATCCGTTTGGTGATTATCTGAATACTTTGGATATGGAGGATGGAGACGAGGAGCCTTTTGACTGGATCCATATCAACTCGATCCGGCTGATAGATGACGATAGTATCATAATCAGTTCCAGAGAGACGTCTACGATCATCAAGATTGAAGATATCTACACAGAACCGGAGGTCAGCTATCTGATCGGCTCCAGCCAGTTCTGGGAAGAAAGCGGATATGATGACCTGGTACTGGAACAAGAAGGGGAGTTTTCCTTAAACGCGGGACAGCATTGTGTAGAGTATGAAGAGTCTGAGGAACTAAAAGAGGGGCAATATTATCTGTATTTTTACAATAACAATAATACCGTCAGCAGTACCAGAGATTATGACTATTCTGAGGACGAAGGCTATAACGGTACTTACAGCGGTACCGATGGGGTGATCTCTTATTATGACAAATACCTGGTGGATGAAGAGGCGGGAACATTCGCGCTGGAAGAACGGATTCCGGTCACGTATTCAGGGTATGTAAGTTCTGTTCAGCAGATGGGAGGAAATCTTCTGGTGGACAGCGGAAGCGCCTTTACAGCGGTGGAGTTTGACCAGAACTTTGATGAGATCCAGACGCTGGTAGGAACAGGGGACACTTGGTGGTGCCGGGTGTTTAAGTATGATTACAAAGGATTTTGGTTCAACTAATAAGTAAGATCACTGGAGAGTGCAGAGTGTTTTCTGCGCTTTCTTTTTCGATTTTTATAAAATTTTAATTGACTTCTCTCCTTGAGCATACTAAGATATCGATTAGTTAACAAACTAACTAATTTTTGTTGATCTATTCATGCAGGAGGAAAGCAAAATGGGATGTAACTTAGATAAGGTGCCGGAATTGGGACTAATGGGAATTGTGATGCACCGGGTCATAAATCGGGCGAAAGGAATGTATCAGGAATTTGACTTAAACGCCAGTCAGGCGGGAATTCTTTTTACCCTGCATCAAAGCTGTGCTATGTCACAGAAAGAACTGGCGGAAAGTCTGAACATGACTCCGCCATCGATCACTTCTGCGATCCAGAAGATGGAAAAAGGCGGATATATCCGGCGTAAAGCGGATGAAAAGGACCAGCGTGTCTTAAGGCTCTCACTGACGGAGAAAGGAGAATCCTGTATCCAGTCGGTGAAACAGGTGGCCGAACAGATGAGGAAGCTGACCTTTTATGAGATGAGCGAAGAAGAAATCCAGCAGTTCCGAAAGTTTTTGCTGCGGATCAATGAGAACTTGGAAAGAGAAGTATAAAGACATCAGAAAGGAAAGACAGAAGTATGAAGAATTTGTTCAAATACGCGGCGGTACAGTGGAAAAGTATGCTGGCGATCATTTTGATCCTATTTGTCCAGGCATACTGTGATCTTTCCCTGCCGGCGTACACGTCAGATATTGTGAATGTGGGAATCCAGCAGGGCGGGATTGAGGAGACAGTTCCGGAAGCGGTTCCAGAAGAAGAGATGGAACATCTTTTGTTATTTGTGCAGCAGGAAGAAAAGGAAAAAATCCTGGACAGTTACGCGGAGGATGAAAACTCCTATGATATTCCCGCCTATGTCCTGAAAGAGGATGTCCGTGAGCAGAAAGATGAGATGGAAGAGTTAAAAGATATCCTGGAAGTTCCAATGGTCTTAAGCACAGGCCTTGCCTCTGACAGCGAAATGACCTCCGGGCTGAAAGAACAGATGACAGCGGCGCTGCCTTCTCAGGCATTGTCGGAGGATATGACGGTGTTCGATATGATAGGCCTGCTCCCTCAGGAGAGCCGGGAGACCCTGGCAGAAGAGGCGAAAGAGCAGTTGAGTGATATGCCGGACAGCATCCTGGAGCAGGCGGCGGTCAGCGCGGTCAGGACCACCTACGAGGCATTGGGCATGGATCTGGATCAGATACAGATCCGGTATCTCATCGCAACAGGAGGAAAGATGGCGGCCCTTGCGTTTCTTGGAATGGCGGCCAGTATCTTGGCAGGGTTTTTGGCCTCCCGCGTGGGGGCGTCCACGGGACGGGATCTTCGCGGCAGGGTCTTTCAGAAAGTGGTTGGATTTTCCAACAATGAATTTGATCATTTTTCTACCGCTTCGTTGATCACCAGAAGCACCAATGATATCCAGCAGATCCAGCTGCTTACCGTAATGCTGCTGAGGATCGTGCTGTATGCGCCGATCCTGGCGATCGGAGGGATCTTCCAGGTGTTTCAGACCAATGTATCCATGTCCTGGATCATAGGACTGGCAGTAGTGCTGATCGCTTTGGTAGTCCTTGCGCTTTTCCTTGTGGCAATGCCAAAGTTCAGAATCCTGCAGACTCTGGTGGATAAGGTAAATCTTGTTATGCGGGAAACCCTGACAGGGCTGCCGGTGATCCGGGCTTTCAGTACGCAGAAGCATGAAGAAGAACGTTTTGACCAGGCAAACAGGGAGCTGACCAGAACCAATCTGTTTGTCAACCGGGCCATGACTTTTATGATGCCGGTCATGATGCTCATCATGAATGGAGTATCTGTTTTGATCATGTGGAACGGTGCCCATGGCATTGATCAGGGGCAGATGCAGGTGGGCGATATGATGGCCTTTATCCAGTATACGATGCAGATCATCATGGGATTCCTGATGTTGTGTATGATGTCGATCATGCTTCCCCGCGCGGCGGTAGCCGCAGACCGGGTAGAGGAGGTTCTGAGCAGTCAGACAGTGATACGGGATCCGGAGCAGGGGAAGAGATTTGATCCGCGGCAAAAAGGGGTCCTGCGCTTTGACCATGTATCCTTCCAGTATCCGGGAGCGGAGGAAGAGGTGCTCCATGATATTACTTTCACTGCCCGCCCCGGCGAGACGACGGCGGTCATTGGAAGTACGGGAAGCGGAAAGTCAACGCTGGTCAATCTTATTCCCAGATTTTACGATGTGACCGAAGGAGCGATCACATTAGACGGGGTGGATATCCGGGAAGTTTCCCAGCACGATCTAAGGGAAAGACTTGGCTATGTGCCTCAGAAGGGAATCCTGTTCTCCGGGAATATTGCGTCTAATATCATGTTCGGCAATCCGGATGGAACAGAGGAAGAGATGACGGAAGCGGCAAGGATCGCCCAGGCCGAGGAATTTATCGAGGAGAAGTCAACCCGGTACAAAAGCTACATCTCTCAAGGAGGCGCCAATGTGTCGGGAGGGCAGAAGCAAAGGCTGTCGATTGCCAGAGCGGTGGCCAAACATCCGGAAGTCTTTATCTTTGACGATAGTTTCTCCGCGTTGGATTTCAAGACGGACCTGGCGCTGCGCAGGGCGCTGAAGGAAAAGACGAAGGACAGCACCGTCTTGATCGTAGCGCAGCGGATCAGTACGATCCTGCACGCGGAACAGATCCTGGTCCTGGATGAAGGCAGGATCGCAGGGAGAGGTACTCATAAGGAACTCTTGGAAACTTGCGAGGTGTACCGGCAGATTGCTGCCTCCCAGCTGTCAGAGGAAGAACTGACAGGGGAAAACAATCGGAAGGAGGATGACGGCTATGGCTATGCACGGACGTAGACTGCCTGACGAGAAGGCGAAAGATTTCAAAGGCACGTTAAAGAAACTGTTTCATTATATGAATATGTTTAAGGCCCAGATGATCCTGGTAGCGATTTTCGCTGTCGGAGGAACCATTTTTAATATTATAGGGCCAAGGATCCTGGGAAAAGCGACGACAGAGATTTTTAACGGTCTGGTAAGCAAAGTATCCGGGGGAAGCGGGATGGATTTTACCAAGATCGGACATATCCTTTTGCTGACGCTGGGGCTTTATCTTCTGAGCGCATGCTGTTCTTTTATTCAAGGGCTGCTTATGACGGGAATCTCTCAGAAGACCACCTACCGGCTGCGAAAAGAGATCTCAGAGAAGATCCATCGGATGCCTATGGGTTATTTTGATACGAAACCTGTGGGGGAAATTCTGTCGAGGGTGACCAATGATGTAGACACTTTGGGACAGAGCCTGAATCAGAGCGCGACCCAGCTTATCACATCAGTGACCACGATCATAGGAGTTCTGGTGATGATGCTGTCTATCAGCCCTTTGATGACGCTGGTGGCGCTGTTGATCCTTCCGCTGTCCATAGGACTGCTGTCCTTTGTTATGAAACATTCCCAGAAGTATTTCCGGGGACAGCAGAAGTATCTGGGGAATGTAAATGGCCAAGTGGAGGAGGTCTACAGCGGGCACAATATCATCAAAGCTTTTAATAAAGAACAGGATGTGATCCGTGAATTTAACGAGACTAATGAACACTTATATGATTCCGCCTGGAAATCTCAGTTTTTTTCAGGCATGATGATGCCGGTCATGCAGTTTGTTGGCAATCTGGGATATGTAGCGGTAGCGATCTTGGGTGGATATCTGGCGATCAGGGATGTGATCGAAGTAGGAGACATCCAGTCCTTTATCCAGTATGTCAGAAACTTTACCCAGCCCATCCAGCAGGTTGCCCAGGTGGCGAATATGCTCCAGTCTACGGCGGCGGCTTCTGAAAGAGTATTTGAATTCCTGGAGGAGGAAGAAGAATCCCAAACAGTCTCGGATCCGGTGTCCGTGGAAGGAATCCAGGGAAATGTGGAGTTTGAGCACGTACACTTTGGATACCATCCGGATAAGACGATCATCAAGGACTTCTCAGCAGCCGTAAAAGCAGGGCAGAAGATTGCCATCGTAGGACCGACCGGAGCTGGTAAGACGACCATGATCAAGCTGCTGATGCGGTTTTATGATGTGAACAGCGGTGCCATCAAGGTTGACGGCCATGATATCCGGGATTTTGACCGGGGAGAGCTTCGGAAAATGTTTGGTATGGTGTTGCAGGATACCTGGCTCTTCCATGGAAGCATCATGGAAAATATCCGATATGGGAAGCTGGAAGCTTCCGATGAAGAAGTGATCCAGGCAGCCAAGGCGGCCCATGTCCACCGGTTTGTGCAGACCCTTCCAGGCGGTTATGGAATGGAATTAAATGAGGAAGCAAGCAACGTTTCTCAGGGACAGAAACAGCTTCTTACCATTGCGAGAGCGATCCTTGCGGACCCTAAGATCTTGATTCTGGATGAAGCTACAAGTTCTGTGGATACCCGGACGGAGGTGCTGATCCAAAAAGCCATGGATCATCTGATGGAAGGAAGGACTAGTTTCATTATCGCCCACCGTCTGTCAACGATCCGGGATGCGGACCTGATCCTGGTCATGCGGGAAGGAGATATCGCGGAACAGGGAACCCATGAAGAGCTCCTTGCCAAGAATGGATTCTATGCGGATCTATATAACTCGCAATTTGAATCTTCGGATCAGACCTGCGCATAAAAAGTATGACCCCTGCCAGTGTTTGACGGACGGTCTGTGTGTGCTATAATAAGTGATAGTATTTATGAAAGGGCAGCGTTTTATGGCGATGATCACACAGAGGGAGTTAAATGAGCGGATCAGGCAGCATGAAGAATGGCTGAAAAATGAGGCGAAAGGGAATTCCCCAAGTTTTGCCGGCCTGGATCTGTCCGGGCTGGATCTGAAGGGGGCGAATCTCTATCATTCCAATTTCAAAGGAAGCTGCCTGCGAGGCTGTAATTTCAGATATTCTGACCTGGGCTATTCTGAATTAGAAGGGGCTGATCTAACAGAGGCGAATCTTAAAAATGCCAATCTGTTCCGGGCTAATTTGAAACAGGCGGTGCTAAAAGACGTAGAAGTAAATGAATATACCATGTTCTATTTTCAAGTCTGTCCAGAGGAAGGCGGGTTTATCGGATATAAGAAAGCGGCGGCGGAGAACGGAAGATACGCATTGATCAAACTGTATATTCCCGCGGACGCAAGAAGGAATTCCGCGACTTCCTACCGCTGCAGGGCAGATAGAGCGAAGGTCCTTGAGATCACGGACGAAGCCGGACAGCCTCTTGAGAAGGCGTGGTCAGGCCGGGACAAAGGATTTGTATATCAGGCCGGGCAATGGCTGAAGGTGCCGGAATTCGATGAAGACCGGTGGAATGAGAAGACAAGAGGAATCCATTTCTATCTGTCAAAAGAAGCGGCGCGGCTGTATTAGGAAAGGGACCAGACTTTCGTATCATAAAAGTGTTGACATTAAAAGCAGATATATTATAATAGAGAGTGCTTGCTCGGAGGGCAGATCATTCAATGGAAATGATAGGCTGGATAAGGCACGGACTGAGATGTCCGTTTCTTATCCGGCTTTTTTATTTCTTTAGTTTATTGCGGGAATTTGACTTTGCTGGAAGGCTCTCCGGGCTGTTTTTGAGAAGGAGGATGAGAAAATGGACTTTCTGAACGGTAAGATCAAGAACATTTATTTTAAATATCTGGCGGCGGCATTTGGAAGTACGCTGATCACTTCGATCTACTCGATCGTGGATATGGCGATGGTGGGACAGTATCATGGCCCGGAGGGATCGGCGGCTCTTGCGGTTGTGGCTCCAGTGTGGAATATCATCTATAGCTTTGGACTTCTGATGGGGATTGGCGGGTCCGTGATCTTCAGTACCATCCGGGGGAAAGAAAAGGAAGGGGAGACCAGATCCAATGAATATTTCACCGCATCCGTGATCGGATCTGTGATCTTAGCCGTGATCATATGGCTGATCGTAGTTTTCTTTGACCGTCAGCTCCTGCTGATATTTGGAGCACAGGATAATACACTGACACTGGCGAGAGAATATGTGCGGCCGATCAAATTTGCGGTCCCGCTGTTCTTGTTTAATCAGATGCTGGCGGCTTATCTGAGAAATGATAAGAATCCGACGCTTGCCACCGGCGCGGTATTGGCCGGCGGGATATTTAATGTATTTGGCGATTACTTTTTCGTATTTGCCTGTGAGATGGGAGCTTTTGGGGCGGGACTGGCTACGGCCATCGGTTCCGGGATTACGTTCCTGGTCATGCTGTCCCATTTCTTCCGGAAAGGAAATACCCTCCGTCTTATAAAGCCGGAGGGATTGGGAAGCAAGTTAAAAGAGATCACGGTGACCGGTTTCTCTACATTTTTCATTGACGTGGCCATGGGTATCCTTACGATCCTCTTTAACCGTCAGATCGTGGAATATCTGGGAATAAGCGCGTTGGCCGTTTACGGTGTGATCGTAAATATCAGTACCTTTGCCCAGTGCTGCGCTTACAGTGTGGGGCAGGCGTCCCAGCCGATCATTTCCACTAATTTTGGAGCGGGGAAAGGTGACCGGATCCGAGAGATTTTGAAATACGCCCTCGGCACGGCGGGATTCTTCGCGGTGTTGTGGACCGGCCTTAGCTTGGGAATCCCGAATACATTTATCCAGGTATTTATGACGCCCACCGCTGAGGTATTGGAAATTGCTCCTGCCATTTTCCGGTGTTATGGAATCTCCTTTTTGCTGCTCCCATTTAACATTTTCTCTACGTATTATTTCCAGGCCCTGATGAAGCCCAAGGCGGCGTTTGTTGTATCGGTGGCAAGAGGTCTGGCGGTCAGCGGAATCCTGATCTACCTGCTTCCTGCGGCAGCAGGGGCGGACGCGATCTGGTTCGCTATGCCGGTTACAGAGCTGATCGTGGCTGTATATATGGCGCGAAATATGATAAAATATACAAAACAGCTAAAATAGCTGACAGGAAGGAGTTGTGCGGTATGAATAAGATTATTACAGTCGGCAGAGAATTTGGAAGCGGCGGCAGAGAGCTTGGACGGAGATTGTCAGAAACACTGGGGATCGCTTACTATGATCAGGAGATCATAAGCGAGATTGTAAAAAGGACCTCGCTGTCTAAAGAATATGTGCAGACTATCGAAGAGCACCGTCCGGTGATCTCCTTCCCGATCCATATCGGAAGAAGCTTCTATCCGGCGA
Source organism: uncultured Mordavella sp. (assembly GCA_902406105.1). Taxonomy (GTDB): domain Bacteria; phylum Bacillota; class Clostridia; order Lachnospirales; family Lachnospiraceae; genus Massilistercora. Next base: position 16,420 of record CABPCP010000002.1, on the reverse strand, counting down.
TAGACCCGGTGTTCGAGCAAAATATGGCGGTCTACCAGGAGCAGGCCAAGGTGATCGAAGAAATGGCGGCAAAATCTGACTGTGTGATCGTGGGACGCTGCGCGGATTATGTCCTGAGAGAACAGAATCCGTTCCGTCTGTTTGTCTACGCCGATATGGAGAGCAAGATGAAACGCTGCCGGGCCAAAGGACCGGAGGATGAAAAATTAACGGATAGGGAATTGAAACAGAAGATCCAGGGAATCGATAAGAAACGGGCGAAATACTATGAATTCTACACTGGCAATAAGTGGGGAGACAAGCTGAATTTTGACCTGTGTATTAATACGACCCAAACACAGATCAAAGAAATTGTTCCGGCGATTGCAAAGCTGTTAGGATAGGATGAGAAACCAAGGAGGAGCGTGTTTTTACGCTCCTTTTGGAACGGTTTCATACGGATTTACAACAAGTATTGGGCATGTTAAAATACAGAAGTAAGAAAGAAAAACCTATCAGGTGCTGCGGGCGTTTCTTTATTCAGAAAGGATGTTAAAAGAGATCGGTGATTCTAAAATGGAGGGAGAGATCAATATGTGCCCTTCCGATGCTATTAAGAAATACACTGGGATCATGGATCAGGAGATTCTGCTGGCGAAAGATAGAATAGGAGGAACGGTGAATAGATGAGAGTATTGGTGATCGATGGCCAGGGAGGGGGACTTGGCCGTCAGATAGTGGCGGCAGTGAAAGAGAAGTTCCCGGAGGTGGAAGTATTGGCGGCAGGCGCCAACAGCGCCGCTACCAATGCTATGCTCCGGGCAGGGGCAGATCAGGCGGCCACAGGGGAAAACGCGGTGCGGGTCGCGTGCCGCAGAGCAGATGTGATCCTGGGACCTGTGGGGATCGTGATCGCGGATGCCATGATGGGAGAGATTACACCGGCCATGGCGCTGGCGGTGGGCCAGAGCCAGGCAAAAAGAATCTTGCTTCCAGTGGGGCAGTGTGATAATATTGTAGTTGGAGTTTCAGATATGCCGATGGCGAAAATGGTCCAGGAAGCGGCAGGGCTGCTTGCCCAGTGGATTGGATAGAAGATTAGATTTTTTATATAAGAATGATACAAAGGAAGGGATCAGATCCAAAAGCGGATCGGTCACTTCCTTTTGGATTGCGTGAGATGGAGGAGACAGCATGTGGGTTGTAGACAAATATATTGAGCATGTCAAGGAACAGACGATAGAGAATCCCAAGCAGAGCTGGGGTAAAATACTGCTGGGATTCCAGGCAAATAAGCTGCGGACAAAGATTCTGCCCAAAAAGAATCTGGCAAAGGGCTATCAAAAACTGGAAGCAATGATGATGGCTTTCGTAGCCGATGCCTTAAGCCGTCCGGAAAGCTATGTATGGGGAAATATTTTCTCACCCTGTGAGATCATCCAGTGTTTTGGACTCAGCACATTGTCCATCGAGTGTCTGGCCTGTTATTTGAGCGGCTACCATCTGGAAGATTACTTCATTGATTATGCTCAGAATACAGGGATCGCTCCCACGCTTTGCTCTTATCATAAGACATTTGTGGGAGCCATTGACAGCGATGCGGTTCCGGTGCCGGAGTATGCGGTCACTACCTCTCTTTCCTGCGACGGGAACTTAAATACCTTCCGGTATCTGGAGAAAAAGCGGGGAGTACCGTTTACGTTCCTGGACGTGCCTTACGGAGACGATGAGGCTTCCGTGGACTATCTGGCAGGGCAGCTTCAGGAATTTACCCATGAATTGGAGAACCGGTTTGGAAAGAAATTTGAGGAAGAGAAACTAAGAGAAGCGATAGAGATTGAGAATGAGACCCGCAGGGAGCTGCTGCGTTTCTTCCGGCTGCAGAGCGAATACTATTATCCGGGAGAGCTGATCAGCCATCTGTATATGATGATGGGAATGCATCTGTTGATCGGGACACAGGAGTTCCTGGATCTGATCCGTTTTATGATCGAAGATATTAAGACTTATCCCAAATTTGAGGGAAAAAAGATACTGTGGGTACATTTGCTCCCATTCTACCAGGAAAGCCTGCAGCAGTGTTTTAACACCAACCAGAAATACCAGATCATAGCCAGCGATATTATTATCGACTCGGTGGAAGATCTGGATCCGGACAGACCGTTTCACGCCCTGGCAAAGAAGATCATACGGAATATGTACAACGGGTCCTATTCCCACAAAGCCCAGATGGTGGGAAATCTGACAGACACTCTGGAGCCGGATGCGGTGATCCAGTTCTGCCATTGGGGATGTAAACAGTCTTCTGGAGGAAGCGTCCTGCTGAAAGAAGAAATGCAGAAGAAAGGAATCCCCATGTTGATCTTAGATGGAGACGGAATTGACAAGCGCAACAGCCATGACGGGCAGATCAAGACCAGGCTGGAAGCGTTTCTGGAAATGCTGGATGCCGAAGAAAAGGAAGAGGAAGCGATATGATAGGATATATTTGTAAATACGCCCCCATTGAGGTGTTTGAGTCCATGGGCGTTAAGATGGAACGGATCGAGCCGGATGTGACCAATTTTAACCAGGCGGAGATCAAGATGCATCCCAATATCTGCAGTTTTGCTAAGGGGGTGCTGGAAGAAGTCATGGAGAAGGACTATGAAGGGATCATCCTTACTACCTGCTGTGACAGTATCCGGCGGCTGTATGATGTGTTGAAAGAAGAGTTCCCCCAGAAATTTATCTATATGCTGGATACGCCCAGGCTGGTAAAGGAAGCCGGAATCATCCTGTATGAACAGAGGATCCGGGCTATGATCCAGGCTTATGAGACATTTTCAGGAAAGAAATTTGACGAGGCGGTATTCCTTGAATATCTGCGGGACAAAGAGGAACAGCAGCAGGTTGGCATCAAAGACCGGAAGCTGAATATTGGAATCCTTGGGGCCAGAGCCAATGACAGTATCAAGAAGATCCTGGAGGAAAAAGGCGCCAACGTGGCTTTTGATCTGACCTGTACCGGACTTGGAAGGAAGATCCTCTATAGTGAGGAGGAGCCGCTGGGAGAATACGCAAGAGGGCTTCTTAGCCAGTTCCCTTGTATGCGGATGGAACAGGCGGCAAACCGAGACGAGCTGATCCGGCGCTATGGGGATAGTGTGGACGGCATTATCTACCATACGGTGCAGTTCTGTGACAATTATGCTTATGAATATGCCTGGCTGAAAAGCTGGATGGGACGGCCGCTCCTGCTTCTGGAGACCGATTATACGAAGCAGAGTTACGGACAGATCCTGACACGGATCGAAGCGTTTTTGGAGTCCCTTCGCGGGGAAGCGCGAAAACCGGTGAAAAAAATGGAGGGAAATAGCAGTATGTATGTACTTGGAATTGACAGCGGATCTACATCCACCAATGCGGTGATCATGGATCAGGACAGAACGATCAAAGCATTTTCTGTGGTGCGTACCGGCGCCAAATCTGGAGAGAGCGCAGACAGAGTCTTAAAGGAGGTACTTGAGAAAGCGGGGCTGTCCAGGGCAGATATTGCCTGGATCGTATCTACCGGATACGGGAGGGTCAGCATCCCCTTTGCGGACGAGAATGTGACGGAGATCAGCTGTCATGGCAAGGGAGCCCATTATTTTAACCCAAAGATCCGGACGATCCTGGACATTGGCGGGCAGGACAGTAAAGCGATCCGTTTAAGCGAACAGGGGGAAGTCAAAGACTTTGTCATGAATGATAAATGCGCGGCGGGAACCGGGCGTTTTCTGGAAATGATCGCAAGGACTCTGGAGATCAGCCTGGACGAACTGGGAGCCATTGCCCTGACTTCCACGGAAAATATCGAGATCACCAGTATGTGTTCTGTTTTCGCTGAATCAGAAGTGATCTCTTTGATCGCCAATAATAAAGAAAAGAATGATATCGCAAACGGTGTCTGCGGCGCCATCGCCAACAAGGCATACGGTCTTTTGCGCCGGGTAGGGCTGGAGCCGGACTTTATGATGACAGGCGGTGTGGCCAAGAATCCAGGAGTGGTTCGGGCCGTGGAACAGAAGCTGGGAGCAAAGCTGTATATCTGTGAAGAGCCGGAGATTGTGGGCGCGACGGGAGCGGCCTTGTATGCGTTGGAACAGATCGCGCCGGACAGCGCAGATACAAATGTAAGTAAATAGTCTTGTGTCCGCGGAGACGGTGTGGTAATATATAAAACGTAGATTCTCCGGCAGGAAGCAGGAGAGAGGCGGCAGAAGCCGCGGACAAAAGCAGTATAGGCGTATAATAAAAATGTGAGGTAAAATAGAGATATCAGGAAGGTATCTGTTTTCAGAAGGAAACAGGTATCTTCTTTTTTGGAAAAATGAAGGAGGGGCAGATGACACTAGAAGAATTTTTTCAAGAAATCCCCAAGGCGGCAGTGGCTTTTTCTGGAGGAGCAGATTCGGCGTTTCTGCTGTACGCAGCCAAGAAATCCGGCTGTAAGATCCGGGCGTATTACATAAAGACGGTGTTCCAGCCGGATTTTGAACTGGAGGATGCCAAGAGGATCGCGAAAGAACTGGACATTCCAATGACGGTGGTGGATGTAGATATCCTGGCAGTCCATGAGGTGGGAAGAAATGGGCCGGATCGCTGTTATCACTGTAAGAAAGCGCTATTTACAGCACTTAGGCAGGCGGCGGAGGGAGAAGGATATTCCCTGATCCTGGACGGGACCAACGCCTCCGATGATGCCGGGGACAGACCGGGCATGAGAGCTCTGCGGGAACTGGGAGTCCGCTCGCCTCTGCGGGAATGTGGGATTACAAAAGGAGAGGTGCGCAGGCTTTCGCAAGAGGCGGGATTGTTTACTTGGAATAAGCCTGCCTATGCCTGCCTAGCGACCCGGATCCAGACCGGGAACAGGATCATCCCCGGAGACCTTGCTAAAGTGGAGCGGGCCGAGCAGGCCCTGGCGCAAATGGGATTTGCGGATTTCCGGGTGCGGCTGTTCCATGGAGCGGCCAAAATCCAAGTGACGGAAGGAGAGCTTCCGATATTGATGGAGAAACGGAAAAGGGTGACAGAGGCATTGGAGCAATGGTTTCCAGAAGTCCTGCTGGACCTAAGATCCAGGCAGGAATCCAGATAAGATGGAGATGGGAGGAAAAGAGTATGGATAATAAACGTGATATTTTGGAGCTGCTCCGCAAGGTGGCGGATAAATCTGTAACGCCGGAACAGGCGCTGCTGGACCTAAAGGAGGCCCCTTTTGAGGATCTGGACTACGCGAAGATCGATCTCCACCGCAGCGTCCGGCAGGGAGCGGCAGAAGTGATCTACGGAGAAGGCAAGACGAAAGAGCAGGTCCTGGGGATCACCAGGACCATGGGAGAAAAGGGCTGCCGGAATATCCTGGTGACCCGGATCAGCCGGGAAACGGCAGAATATCTGGCGCAGTCAGTTCCGGTCGAATACCACGAAGCTGCCAGACTCGGGATTGCGTTTCCTAAAGAGAGGATAAAACGGGGAAATATCGTGGTGGCTACTGGGGGGACCAGTGATATGGCGGTGGCGGAAGAGGCGGCTTTAACGGCAGAAGCCATGGGAAATCATGTGACCAGGCTGTACGATGTAGGGGTAGCGGGCCTTCACCGACTGCTGGCGAACCTGGATGTACTCATGCAGGCCCGGTGTGTGGTAGCAGTGGCGGGAATGGAAGGCGCCCTTGCTTCCGTGGTGGGAGGCCTGGTAGACTGTCCGGTGATCGCGGTACCCACAAGTGTGGGGTACGGAGCCAGCTTCGGAGGTCTGTCCGCCCTTTTGTCTATGCTCAACTCCTGCGCTTCCGGCTGCAGTGTAGTGAATATTGACAATGGATTTGGAGCGGGTTATCTGGCCAGCAGGATCAATCAGATGGAAGGGATCAAGGAGGAATAAAAGATGAAGACATTGTATATCGAATGTAATATGGGAGCGGCGGGAGATATGCTGATGGCGGCGCTTTATGAACTTTTGGAAGACCGGCGGGGATTCCTGGATCAAATGAACAGCCTGGGACTGCCGGGCGTCCGTCTGGAAGCGGTACCGGGAAAGACCTGCGGAATTGCCGGGACACATATGAAGGTTGCCATACATGGGGAAGAGGAGGGCCATACACACAGCCATGCACATGAACATGAACACATGCATGGACACACCCATGAGCACGGACATACCCATGAGCATGGACACCACCATCACCATGCGGCTCCGGGATATATTGGGACCTTGATCGAAGGCCTGAATCTTCCGGAAGAGGTAAAGAACCAGGCAAAAGACGTCTATGATGCGATTGCCCATGCGGAGGCAAAGGCTCACGGCTGTCCGGTGGGAGACGTTCATTTCCATGAGGTTGGAGCCCTGGATGCAGTGGCGGACGTGACGGGAGTCTGTTATGCCCTGTATCTTCTGAAACCGGAGCGGATCATCGTTTCTCCCGTCCATGTGGGGAGCGGAACGGTACACTGTGCCCACGGTATTATGCCGGTGCCGGCCCCGGCTACGGCAAATCTTCTTCAGGGAATCCCAAGCTATGGCGGAGAAGTCAAAGGAGAACTCTGTACTCCGACGGGAGCGGCGCTGCTTCGCTGTTTCGCGGATTCTTTTGGTCCTATGCCGCTGATGGAGTGCCAAGGCGTGGGGATCGGGATCGGAACCAAAGAGTTTGGCCAGGCCAACTGTGTGCGGGCATTTCTGGGAGAAGCGGCCGCGGCGGAAGATACTTCTAAAACGGAAGGAAAAGGAAGGCTGCCTGGAGAGCGGGCAGAGATGATAGAGCTGGTGTGCAATATTGACGACATGACGCCGGAAGCCCTTGGTTTTGCTTGTACCAGGATTCTGGAATCAGGCGCGCTGGATGTCTATACGGTTCCGGGGACTATGAAGAAAGGAAGACCGGGCCATGTGCTGACGGTGCTGTGCCGGCCGGAGCAGGAAGAAGAGATGGCCCGGTATATCCTGGCGGAGACGACGACCAATGGCCTGCGGGCGCGCAGGTGCGGGAAGTATTACCTGGCGCCGGAGATAGAAGAGGCAAAGACCAGATGGGGAACTGTAAAGATCAAGAAAGCCGCCGGATATGGCGCTGTCCATGTGAAACCGGAATATGAGGATGTGGCAAGGCTTGCAAGAGAGAACCAGATCCCCTATCAGCGGGTATGGGAAGAAGCTGTAAAAGCGTATGCAAAACAGGAGGAAAGATAGATGAGGCGCTGGATTGCGGCGGTATGCGCGGCTGTGTTGGTTCTGACTCTGCCTGCCGGCTGCCAGCCGGCAGGAGGGGCAGCTTCTGCGGAGAGCAGATCTGAGGATTCCGTGGTGATCGCGATGGATCCTAATTCGGAACCAGAGGCCGGTTTTGATCCTTCCTATGGGTGGGGAGCCGGAGAACACGTCCATGAACCGCTGATCCAGAGTACGCTGACGGTGACAAACGCAGATCTGACCATCGGTTATGATCTGGCGGAAGACTACAGTGTCAGCGAAGACGGACTGACCTGGAAGGTGGTGATCCGGGATGATGTGACATTTACGGATGGAGAACCTTTGACGGCAGAAGACGTGGCGTTTACTTACAACACTGTGAAAGAGTCCGGCTCTGTCAATGATTTTACAATGCTGGATCACGCGGAAGCGCTGGATGATACGACGGTGGCTTTCCATATGACGCGTCCATTTTCCATCTGGCCCTATACGATGGCGGTGGTAGGGATCGTGCCGGAGCACGCCTATGACAGTAAGACCTATGGGACGAATCCTATTGGATCTGGACGTTATATTTTAAAACAATGGGACAAGGGACAGCAGGTGATCTTGGAGGCGAATCCGGATTACTACGGCGAGGAACCAAAGATGAAGCAGGTAACGATCCTATTTATGGAGGAAGATGCGGCTTTCCTTGCGGCACAGTCTGGACAGGTAGACTTGGCTTATACGTCGGCGACGTACTCAGGAGAAGAAATAGAGGGATATACCCTTGCCTCTTATGACAGCGTGGACAACAGGGGATTTAATTTACCTGCGATTCCGGAAGGAAAAGATGGGGAAGGGAAGACGGTAGGGAACGACTTCACTTCAGACGTCTTGGTGCGCAGGGCGATCAATATAGGCGTAGACCGGCAGGAAATGATCGATCATGTATTAAATGGATACGGCACACCGGCCTATAGTGTCTGCGACCAGCTTCCCTGGTACAATGAAGCATCGGAAGTGGCGTATGACCCGGAGGGGGCGGCAAAGCTTCTGGATGAGGCGGGATGGATCCTGGGAGACGATGGAATCCGGGGAAAGGACGGCGTTAAGGCGGAACTGAACCTTCTTTATTCAAATGGGGATTCTGTGCGCCAGGCCCTGGCAGAGGATTTCGCGGATCAGATGGAAGAATTGGGGATTGCCTGCACCACGGAAGGCGTAGGCTGGGATACGGCTTATGACAGAGCGCAGTCCCAACCTCTTTTGTGGGGGTGGGGAGCCCATACTCCTATGGAACTTTACAACATTTACCATACCATAGACGGCAATGCGGTGAACGGGACGGATCAGGCCCAGTATTCGCCCTATTCCAATGAGACGGTGGATGGATATATGGATCAGGCGCTGGCAAGCGCCGATCTGGAAGAGTCCTACAAACTTTGGCAGAAGGCCCAGTGGGACGGAACGGCCGGAGTGACCCAGGAGGGAGATATTCCCTGGGTATGGCTGGTAAATATCGATCACTTATATTGGGTGCGGGATGGCTTAAAGGTGGCAGAGCAGAAAATCCATCCTCATGGGCACGGATGGTCCATCGTCAATAATGTGGACCAGTGGAGCTGGATACAAGAAGAGTAAAGGAGGAGCGGCGGTGAAGCATCGTCTTGGATTCGCGGGGAAAAAATTGATACGGATGGGCTTGCTGCTTCTGGGAGTGAGTATTGTGACATTTTTACTTATGTGCGCTTCTCCGCTGGACCCTCTTCAGACCAATGTGGGACAGGTGGCGCTTGGAACTATGAGCCAGGAGCAGGTGGAAGCGCTCCAGTCTTACTGGGGAATGGACACGCCTCCGCTGGAGCGGTATCTTGGGTGGCTGACAGATGTCCTGCGGGGAGACTTTGGAACTTCTCTCTTATATCGGCAGCCGGTGCTGGAGGTAGTGGGACAGAGACTTTCCAGTTCTTTCTGGCTGCTGTTGCTCTCCTGGATGATCTCAGGTGTTCTTGGAGTGTTCCTGGGAGCGCTGGCAGGAGCGTTCCGTGGCCGTCTGCCGGATAAGCTGGTTCGGGGATACTGCCTGGTCATTTCCAGTACCCCTTCTTTCTGGCTGGCGATCCTTTTGCTTCTGGTTTTCGCGGTCTGGCTGGGGTGGTTCCCCATTGGGTTTGCGGTACCGGCTGGAGTGGAAGCGTCCGCGGTGACAGCGGCTGAAAGGATCCGGCACGCAGTTCTTCCGGCCTTGACCTTGAGTATTACAGGGGCAGCCAATATTGCGCTCCATACCAGAGAAAAGATGGCGGATGTATTGGAATCAGACTATGTGCTTTTTGCCCGCGCAAGAGGAGAAGCTTACAGGTCAGTGGTCGTCCGGCATGGTCTGCGGAATGTGCTGCTTCCGGCAATGACGCTCCAATTTGCCTCCCTTAGTGAGATTATTGGGGGATCAGTCCTGGCAGAACAGGTGTTTTCTTATCCGGGGCTTGGACAGGCCGCGGTGGCTGCGGGCCTTGGAAGTGATCTTCCTCTGTTCCTGGGAATTACAGTGATCACAGCAGCCATTGTTTTTGGCGGAAATCTGATCGCGGATCTGCTTTATGGAATCGTGGACCCCAGGATTCGAAGGGGGGCTGCGAGAACATGATGGAACGGCAGGGAAATCAAAGAAAAAAAGCGATCTGGTTTCTGGCGGCGGCAGTGTGCGTGCTGGCAGCGGTAGTCATTTCCGGGATAATGCTTACCGAGGGGGCTGTGGAAACGAATTTTGCGGAGAAAAATCAAATGCCATCCCTGGATCATTTGTTTGGCACAGACTGGATGGGCCGGGATATGCTGGCCAGGACGCTGGCCGGACTTTCCTTAAGTATACGGATCGGGCTTTTGACTGCCGGAATAAGCGCGGTCCTGGCGCTGGTGATCGGAACGGGGGCGGCCCTTCTTGGCCGGAAGGCGGATGCCTGCATTTCCTGGTGTATCGACCTGGTAATGGGAATTCCGCATATCCTGCTGGTCATGCTGGTTTCCATAGCCTGCGGCCGGGGATTTTTCGGAGTGACAGCCGGGGTGGCGCTGACGCACTGGCCTTCCCTTTCCAGACTGATCCGGGGAGAAGTGCTGCAGCTTCGGGGCGCGCCTTATATCCTGGCGGCAGAAAAGCTGGGCGCCTCCCGGCCGCAGATAGCTGTGAGGCATCTGTTCCCTCACTTGTTCCCCCAATTTCTGACGGGGACAGTCCTTTTGTTTCCGCATGCGATCCTGCATGAGGCGAGTGTAACATTTCTGGGGTTTGGTCTGTCATCGGAACAGCCGGCGATCGGAGTGATCTTGTCGGAGAGTATGCAGTATCTGACCACAGGCAGATGGTGGCTGGCCCTATTTCCCGGAGGAGCTCTGGTGCTGGTAGTAATTATGTTTGCCATGCTGGGGGAGCGGGTGAGAAGGATTTTAGATCCGGCCAGCGTCCATGAGTAAGGGGGAGAACAGATGGAAAGCAAGAGAGAACCGATCTTAGAGGTGAAACATTTATCCATTTCTTTTACACAATATACACAGAGAACGAAACGCCGGACACTGCAGACGATCCGCGATCTGTCCCTGCAAGTCCTGCCAGGCCAGGTGGTGGCTGTGGTGGGAGCCAGCGGTTCGGGGAAAAGCCTGCTGGCCCACGGGATTCTTGGAATCCTTCCTTATAACAGCCGGATGGAAGGGGAGGTCTTCTATGAGGGAAAGCCTTTGACTGCCCGCCGGATAGAAGAACTGCGGGGGCGTGAGATCACTTTGGTCCCCCAGGGAGTGACGTATCTGGATCCTTTGATGAAGGTGGGGCCGCAGCTCTGGCGGGGAAAGAAGGATCCGGCTGTACAGAAGCGGTTCCGGGAAGCACTGGAGCGATATGGACTGGGACCGGAGATAGAAGACAGGTATCCCTTTGAACTGTCTGGCGGTATGGCCAGAAGAGTGCTGATCGCCTCGGCGGTGGCGGAGGGACCAAGACTGGTGATCGCCGATGAACCTACTCCTGGGCTGGATGAGGGGACGGCCCGCAGAATTCTGGGGCATTTCCGGGAGATGGCAGATGATGGGGCGGGGGTGCTTTTGATCACCCATGATCTGAGGATGGCTCTGTCGGCAGCTGATCGGATCGCGGTGTTTTACCAGGGGGAAACCATTGAAGAAGCGGGGCCGGAAGATTTCAAGGATGTGGAAAGACTGAAGCATCCCTTTACAAAGGCTTTATGGCATGCCATGCCGGAACATGGATTTGGGGTGGAGGAAAACGATGGATTTAGTAGCGGAGAACCTAACATTTTATTATCGGGGAAGAAAGAAGCAGCCCGTATTGGAACATGTGGATCTGACCATCCGGCAAGGGGAGAGAGTGGGCTTAAAGGCGCCCAGCGGCCGGGGGAAGACAACGCTTTGTAAACTTTTGGCCGGCTATGAGCGGCCAAAGCAGGGAAGGGTCCTGGCAGGCGGAACAGATGTCATGGAATACAAGGGAGTCTGTCCCGTGCAGATGATCTGGCAGCATCCGGAGATGGCGGCAGATCCGCTTCTGCGTCTGGGAGAGAGTATGAGGCTGGCAGGTTTGACAGGAGAGAAGCTGGCGGAACGGATGGAACAGTTGGGAATCCGGGAAGAATGGATGAGCCGCTTCCCGTCGGAACTGTCAGGGGGAGAATTGCAGAGATTTTGTCTGGCCCGCGCGCTTAGGCCGGAGGTAAAGTTCTTATTATGTGACGAGATTTCAGCTATGCTGGATCTGGTGACCCAGGCCAGGATCTGGCGGTTTCTGCTGGAAGAAGCAAAGGAGCGGGAACTGGGCCTTCTTGTGGTCAGCCATGACGAGGCGCTCCTTAGGCAAGTGTGCACCCGCCTGATCGCTTTGCCGGAAACGAAAAGAAACGAAGAATCGTATTGTGATTGAAAATCCCGGATGACAGGGGTATACTGTTAGTGAAAAAACATAAAGGAGATGTCTTATATGTTAAATGAGAAAGTTGCCCAATTATTAAACACCCAGGTAAACAAAGAGTTCTATTCTGCGTATCTGTATTTGAGTTTTGCTAATTTTTATAAAGAGCAGGGATTAGACGGCTTCGCCAACTGGTATCAGATCCAGGCGCAGGAGGAACGGGATCACGCAATGCTGTTTGTTCAGTATATGCAGAATAATGATGTGCCGGTTGCCTTTGAGGCGATCGACAAACCTGACGCTTCACTGAAAGACAAAATGGATCCTTTAAAGGCCGGATATGAACATGAGCAATATGTCACCAGCCTGATCCATGGAATCTATGAGGCGGCATATGAGGTGAAGGATTTCCGGACCATGCAGTTTTTGGACTGGTTTGTTAAGGAACAGGGAGAAGAAGAGACGAACGCAAGCGATCTGATCAAGAAGATGGAGCTTTTTGGCGGAGATGCCAAGAGCCTTTACATGCTGGATCAGGAATTAGGCGGCCGCGTTTATGCGGCTCCATCGCTGACGCTCTAGTAAGAAAAGCCGGAGCGGCAGCGACGGCTGCCATTAAGGAGGACGACATTGATGATGGGGCTAAAGAACTATGATAATCTATATCGTCTTTATTTGAGGAGCCGGAAAAAGCAGCGAATAGCTTTTTTTATCTGTCTGGCGCTTTTTATTCTGTCCGCTGCGACCTTTATAATTGATGGATTTCCGTTTGAAGTGTCGTTGATTATGATGGCAATGATTTTTCCCGCGATTCTGTTCGGTATTATCTTGCTGGTCTCAAGAAGCAGAACTCTAAAAAGCATGGAGACTTTTTCTCCATCACAGCTTACCGCGATCAACAGAGAAATCCCATCCTGTCCCATGTATGAAGGCCTGTTTGCTGCCAGCGAGGCTGTTGTGGGAACTAAGCTTGGAGGGCTTCAGCTTGTGCCTGTAAAAAATGTCCTGTGGGTCTATACCAATGTAACGGTAGAAAAGTTGAATGGAATCATTCCGATTTATAAATATACAGCCCTGATCCTTGCGGACAGGGATCATAAGCAGTATAGTTTCCGGATTAAAAACGATCAAAAGGCTTTCTTTTTCATCCAGTCAGAATTGCTGAAGAGCCGTCTGGATCTTGTGTTCGGCTATGAGCGCGGCATGGATGATATTTATAAGAATGATATCAACCGTTTGATTTCTTTTAGTTTGGAATGTGCTGAAAAAAGACGGCGGGAATGGGGGATTTGAATATGGATACGGCTTATTTGGATACAATGCCGGAGGTTAAAAACCGATTTAAGGCGGAACTGCTTCCGGGAGAAAAAGTAGTCTTTACAGCAAAGATGCTGGGATTTTTTTCTGATTCCGGTCACCTTCTCGGAGCGGATAAATCCCGTTTTACTATGACCAACCGAAGAATCCTTGCAGATAACGGACAGGGAATATGGATTACAGACATTGCAGAGGACGTTGTGGATATGCGCAGGGAGGAACGCGGTAAATTCCTGATGAAGGAAGTCTATATAAAGGTTACAATGAACAAAGAAGTGACATATGGAATCGGCATCCATAAATTAAGCGGTTATCGGTTTGGTTTCCGCAAGAAGGATATGGCAGCGTTTGAGGAGATTATCAGACGCATGTAAAATTGGGATGATCTGATCTTTTTGAGACGGAAAAAGAACATATACGCCTAAATAAAACCGCGGCAGAGAGGAATCTTTGCCGCGGTTCTGTTTAAAGCAAAGAATCAGATTAAGAAGTTGACTGTTTTTGTGTAATATTACATAAATTATTGCATAATTTGCAAAAAAATTGTATAATATTGATCAGAAAAAAGGAAAGAGAGGATTCGCTATGAAGCAAAATACCATGTTAGCAATGATTTTGGCTGGCGGAAGAGGTTCACGTCTGCATGAGCTTACGAATAAAGTGGCAAAACCGGCTGTTTCATATGGCGGAAGGTATAAGATCGTGGATTTCCCATTGAGCAATTGCGCAAACAGTGGAATTGATATTGTGGGTGTCCTTACACAATATGAATCTATTCTTCTGAACAGTTATGTAGCTGCCGGACGCCGCTGGGGGCTGGATGCGAAAGAAAGCGGTGTGTTTGTGCTGCCGCCCCGTGAAAAGGCGGATACAGACCTGGATGTTTACCGGGGAACTGCAGACGCGATATCGCAAAATATCGATTTTATCGATACATATGCGCCAGAATATGTGCTGATCCTGTCCGGTGATCATATTTACAAGATGAATTACGCAAAGATGCTTGCGGAGCACAAGGAAAGGAAGGCGGATGCGACGATCGCCGTTATTGAAGTGCCGATGCGGGAGGCCAGCCGTTTTGGTATCATGAATACGAATGAAGACGGACAGATCGTAGAGTTTGAAGAGAAACCGGAGCATCCAAAGAGCAACTTGGCTTCTATGGGAATCTATATTTTTGACTGGAAGCTTTTGAGAAAAATGCTGACGGCAGATATTAAGGATCCGGATTCCAGCCATGATTTTGGAAAGGATATCATCCCGCAGATGCTGGCGGATGGACGCAATCTGTACGCCTATAAATTTAAGGGATATTGGAAAGACGTAGGAACCATAGATTCTTTGTGGGAAGCAAATATGGATCTGCTGGACAAGAACAATGAACTGGATCTAAATGACTCTACCTGGAAGATTTATACAGAAGATGTAACTGCCCTTCCTCAGTATATCGGTCCGGAAGCCAAGATCAAACGCGCGTTTATCACACAAGGCTGCATCATTGAAGGAGAAGTAAGGAACTCTGTACTGTTTACAGGGGCTAAGATCGGTCCGGGGGCCAAGATCATCGACAGTGTTCTGATGCCGGGCGTGGAAGTGGAAGAAGGAGCCATAGTGCAGCGCGCGCTGGTAGCTGATGGAGTTAAGATCGGAAAAGAAGCGGTCGTCGGCACGGCGGACAGCGAGCATATTGAACTTGTGTCAAAACGAGTAAAGGGGGTAGAGTAGTATGCCGAAAGCATTTGGAATCGTTAATTTTGCCGGAAATCATATCCGAGTGGAAGGCCTTCAGCCTTATCGTCCGGTAGGCGCGTTTTCCTTCCTGGGCAGATATCGGGTCATCGACTTCCCAATCTCTAATATGAGCAACAGCGGCATAGATAATATCCAGGTATACATCCGGAGAAAACCTCGATCGCTGATCGAACATCTGGGAACAGGGCGTCATTATAATATCAACTCCAAACGCGGGAAGCTGCATATTCTGTTTTCTGAAAATGGAATGGAAAATGATATCTACAATAATGATATCGCGGCATATATGGAAAACATAGAGTGTATTGAAAGTACTCATTTTCCATATGTGGTCATCGTCCCAAGTTATATGATCTATACTATGGATTACAGCCAGCTTTTGCAGGAGCATATTGACTCCGGGGCAGATATTACCTTGCTTTATCATTCGGTAGACAACGCGAAGGAAGCCTATTTGAGCTGCAGTTATCTGAACTTGAACCGGCAGAAAGGCGTTCTGTCTATTGAAGCGAATCGAGGAAGCGCCAAGAACAGAAATATTTTTATGGATACCTATGTTATGAAGAAGGAATTATTCCTGGAACTGATCCAAAAGGCGCATAAACTGTCTTCTATGTATACACTTGCGGATATTGTAAATCAGCAGTGCAGCGAACTGGACATCCGGGGTGTGTCGCATAGAGGGTTCTTTGCCTCGATCACAGATTTTGAGAGTTATTATAATGCGAATATCTCTCTGATCAATTTTAAAACAGCACAGACGTTGTTTACTGATGATTGGCCGATCTATACAAGAACCAATGACTCTTGTCCGACCCAATACTTTGAGACCGCGGATGTAAAGAATTCTGTTGTTTCAAATGGCTGCCTGATCGAAGGCACGATCAAGAACTCCATTATTGGACGAGGCTGCGAGATCAAGAAAGGCGCTGTTGTGAAAAACTGCGTAGTGCTGCCTGGAGCGACCGTTGGGGCAGATGTGCACGCGGAAAATCTGGTGGTGGATAAACACGCGAAACTGATCCATGTAAAAGAAGTTGTGGCGGAGAAAGAACATCCGGGTTATATCCGTCGGGGAGATACTCTGTAAAGACGGATTTGTTGAGAGAAGAACCGCGCGCATAGGCCGGGAGGGATGGCGAAACTTGAACCATCTCTCCCGGCCTATATGCGTGGCTTTTTTTCGGCAAATTCCCATTTAACTATCTAATCCTCAAAAACCATTGATTTTTCAAGGCTTCACGCCTGTTT
>CABPCP010000001.1 GCA_902406105.1 uncultured Mordavella sp. | reverse complement strand
ACCGGCGGCGACAGCGGCAATACCGGCGGCGACAGCGGCAATACCGGCGGCGACAGCGGCAATACCGGCGGCGACAACACCGGCGGCGACAGCGGCAATACCGGCGGCGACAACACCGGCGGCGGAGGCGGTGACGGCGGCAATACCGATCCCGGTACTGGCGATACCGGCTAACGCCAGCTAATCTAGTCTAAAATAACCCCAGGCTGAACGGCAAGGACTATGCTCCTTCCTTCAGGGCTGGGGTTTTGTAAATCATCTCTATCAAGGGCGCAAAAATGCACGGTGTCTGACACCGTGCATTTTTCTTCTACGCCTCGTCAATCGCTTTTCCAATATCGTGCCGCATATACTTATTTTCAAACTTTATCCATTCCGCGGCGGCATACGCGTTGGCGCGGGCTTCTTTCAGATCTTTTCCTTTGGCTGTGATTCCCAGCACTCTTCCTCCGCTTGTAACGATCCTGCCTGCTTCATCAAACTTTGTGCCCGCATGGAAGCAGTAATATCCTTCATGCTTTTTGAATTCTTCCAATCCTTCAATGGGGAACCCCTTCTCATATTTCACCGGATACCCGTCACTTGCCAGGACTACGCAGACAGCCGCGTTGTCCTCAAACTGCAGATCTACCTGGTCTAATGTGCCGTCAATACAAGCCTCTGCCACTTCAATGATATCATTCTTCATCCTGGGCAGTACAACCTGGGCCTCCGGATCGCCGAATCTCGCGTTATATTCCAGTACTTTTGGACCATCTTCCGTCAGCATAAGCCCAAAGAAAATCACCCCTTTAAAGGGACGTCCCTCTGCTCTCATAGCATCTACCGTAGCCTGGTAAATGTATTTCTCACAGAACTCTTCTACTTCTTTTGTGTAGAAAGGACTTGGCGAGAAGGTTCCCATTCCTCCGGTATTGAGTCCCGTATCTCCGTCTCCTGCCCGTTTATGATCCTGGGCGGAAGCCATGGTCTTGATGGTTTTCCCGTCTACAAAGGAAAGTACGGAAACTTCCCGGCCGGTCATAAACTCTTCGATCACCATCTCATCCCCGGCAGAACCAAACTTCTTGTCCTGCATGATGGTTTTCACGCCCTCTTTCGCTTCCTCTAATGTATTGCAGATCAGTACGCCTTTGCCAAGAGCCAGGCCGTCCGCTTTCAAAACGATAGGGAATTTGGCCGTTTCCAGATAAGCAAGCGCTTTCTCTGGATCAGAAAATGTTTCGTAGGCCGCCGTAGGTATCTGGTATTTCTTCATAAGATCCTTGGAGAACGCTTTAGACCCCTCTAAAATTGCCGCGTTTTTTCTAGGGCCAAAGGTGCGGATCCCCGCCTCTTCCAGCTCGTCCACCAGGCCGCCTACCAGCGGGTCGTCCATTCCTACGAGCACCAGATCCACCGCCTTTTCTTTTGCAAATGCCGTAATCTTATCAAATTCCATAGGGCCGATCGGCGCGCATTCCGCATACTCCGCAATTCCCGCGTTTCCCGGAACACAGTAGATCTTATCTACTTTCTCGCTTTTTGCAACGCTGTACGCGATCGCGTGCTCTCTTCCGCCGCTGCCTACAATTAATACTTTCATCTGGGACCTCCTTCTTCTGTCCTTACTCTTTTATCCTTACTCTTCCATCTTCCACCAATATTCTTCCTTCCGCGATCAGTCGGATCGCTTGGGGAAGGATCTGCCATTCCGCCTCTTCCATCACTCGCCTCTGCAGGCTCTTCGGGGTATCCTCCTGATGGACTTCCACTGGCTTTTGCAGAATGATCGGCCCCGTATCTGTTCCTTCGTCCACAAAATGAACGGTAGCGCCTGTTACCTTCACTCCCCGCTCAAGAACCGCCTCATGCACTTTCAGTCCATAATAACCGGTTCCGCAGAAAGAAGGGATCAAAGATGGATGGATGTTCACGATCCGGTTCCGGTATCTTTCGATCATCGCCGGGGGGATCACCACCAGAAACCCGGCCAGCACGATCAGATCCGGCCGGAGCGCATCCACTTCCGCCAGGAAACCTTCATTAAAAGCCGCCCGGTCGGCAAAACTCTTCGGTGATACGCACTTCCCCTGGATTCCATGCGCTTTTGCCCGCTCCAAAGCATAAGCTCCGGGATTATTGCTGATCACACCCACGATCTTTGTATCCGGGATTTCTCCAGACTCTATCTTATCAATGACTGCCTGCAGATTGGTTCCGCCTCCAGACACTAAGACCACAACTCTTAACATAATACTACTCCCTTTTCTCCGGTCTCGATACGGCCAACCACATATGGATCCTCACCTGCTCTGCGAATCGCGTCCATTGCGGCTTCCACGTCTTCCGGCCCAACCGCGATGATCATTCCAAGCCCCATATTGTAGGTATTATACATAGCATGCTCTTCAACGTTTCCTTTTTCCGCCAGCATTTTGAAAATCGGCGGGATTGGATAGCTTTCCTTTTCAATGACTGCGCGGACTCCATCCTTCAACATTCTGGGTACGTTTTCATAGAAACCGCCGCCTGTGATATGGCTGCATGCCTTTACGGCAACTCCTGCCTTTTTGACTGCTTTTAATGCTTTCACATAAATCTTGGTCGGCGCGAGCAAAACTTCTCCCAGAGTCCCTCCCAGTTCTTCATAATAGGTATCCAGGGACTCTTTTGTCATCTCAAACACCTTGCGTACCAGAGAAAATCCGTTGCTGTGTACGCCGGAAGAAGCCATTCCGATCAATACATCTCCCGCGTTCAGATTCTCTCCGGTGATCATATCCTTTCTGTCACAGACACCTACCGCAAACCCGGCCAGGTCATATTCATCCTCTGCCATCATTCCCGGATGCTCCGCGGTTTCGCCGCCGATCAGAGCCGCTTCTGACTGGAGACAGCCTTCCGCCACACCTTTTACAATTGCGGCGATCTTCTCTGGATAATTCTTTCCGCATGCGATATAATCCAGGAAAAACAGCGGTTCGCCTCCGGCGCAGGCAATATCATTGACACACATAGCCACCGCGTCGATGCCGATGGTATCATGCTTGTCCATGATCATTGCCAGTTTCACCTTTGTCCCGCAGCCGTCAGTTCCTGATAACAGGACCGGATCTTCCATTTCCTTGATCTTACTGAGAGAAAATGCTCCTGAGAATCCCCCCAGGCCCCCCAGGACTTCCGGGCGCATGGTTTTCTTTACATGCTCCTTCATCAGTTCTACTGATTTATAACCAGCCTCAATATCCACACCTGCTTTTTTATAATCCATAGCAATCTCCTTTTTGCTGTTTTTACATTCTTTAAACTTTTTGCGCCAGATAGGCTTCATAACCGATCTCTTCAAGCTTTGCCGCTTTTCCCTGCACGGTTTCTTTCATCTCTTTTGTGTAATCTTTCAATTTCTCAAGCAGATCCCCGTCGGAAGCAGCAAGAATTTTGGCTGCTAAAATGGCCGCGTTCATACCTCCGTCGATGGCCACGGTAGCTACCGGGATTCCAGGCGGCATCTGGACGATCGAAAACAGCGCGTCCTCTCCTGCCAGATTCTTTCCTGACATAGGTACTCCGATCACCGGCATTGGAAACAGCGCGGCGCACATCCCCGGAAGGTGAGCCGCCATTCCAGCTCCCGCGATGATCACTTTCATTCCTTTTCCTTCTGCTGCTTTCGCCCACTCAAAGAATACGTCTGGCTCCCGATGGGCGGAGATGATCGTCATCTCGTAATCAATTCCTAACTTGTCCAGCATTGCGGCCGCTTTACTCATCACCTTAAGGTCTGAGTCGCTGCCCATTACAATTCCTACTTTTGGCATACTCTTTCATCCTTTCTTTTCTCCTGTATTTTTATCCTGATAATACCTTATTTATCCGCATCTTTCAATGGCTCATTCAGAATCTCTGTACCCGGGAGAACGAATCTTCCATTCTCCAGCAGACTGATCTCCTGGCCCTGAGCGGTCACCACCGCGATCTTCCCCAATTCCTCGTAAGGGATCGTAATATCCGTGTGGCAATGGAAGTAAGCCTTTGATACATCTTCCTTCCTCTTGATCGATATGGAATTATCTCTGGCAACAATCTCTTTCCCGTTGGGGTTGTACACTTTAATGTCCTCACTCCAACTATAGCAGGTATCCCCCACAGCAAAATGTGGCCCCATTTTCTCAGCGATCAAAATCGGCAGTTTTTCTTCAATCCCGTATTTCCTAGCCGCCACATAGGCCGTTGTATTCGTTCCAATGGCAAACTCTCCAAGCGGAAGTGTGGGATGATTATGCAGGATATTCTCCCGGATATATTCCTTATTTTCCAACTCCCGCTCAAAATTGGCGCAGTGATAGTCCTCGATCATACCATTGGAAAACCGGATTTCCAAATCCCGATACTGCAGTTCGTTGAGATAGACTTTCGTCACATGGAGCACCCCGTTAGTCCCTTCCAGGACTGGTGAGGTGAACACCTCCCCGACGGGGATATTCACGTCTGCCACACAATTCTCAAAAATCGTTTCCTTTCCTGGATCTTCCAGGCTGTGGAGGCAGATCTTCAAATCTGTCCGGTTCTCTCCGGCTCCCAGAACATGGACGTAAGCTCCCTGGTCCAACGCATCGATCAGCGTCTGCTGTACCGATTCATAAAGGGCCGCATCCAGCGTATTGATTCTTATGATCTCATCAAAAATCTCTTCATATCGTTTCCCCACTTCCGGCACCGGATATGCCACGATGGTAAAACTCCGCTCATCCCCCGGAATATAGGTGTTCGCGATCTGGCTCTGACGGCTGTCTAAAGACCGCGCGGTCTCTTCCTGGCGCCGGGCAAGCTTCAAAGCTTCTTCCTTATGCTCCGGCGAGAAAGGCGCTTCCCCAAATGTTTCCATACAGGCCGGGCCGGCAAACTCTCCCGCTTCTTTTTTATAATTCTCATAAGTGCTCTGTATCACTTCCAGCTTCCGCTCCGCGAACTGCTTATCCAGAAACAGGGCCTGGTCATCCTTGTGGTCATAGTCGTACTGCTTATTCGCGATACCTCCGTAATATCCGATCTTCAGATGCTGGCGCCTTGTCAGGGCGCTGACCGCGGACCGGTAGATGATCGGTTTGAGGCCCATGGCCTCAAAATTCTCGATCACTTTGCGGATGACCCGCTCAAATCCCAGGACATAACGGATATTGACAGATGCCTTTTTCGAGAGGTCCTTTCCCGTGTTTACGAAGCCTCTTCTATATCCTTCTGTACAAGTATCCGCCATCTTTTGGATCACGCTTTCATCCAGGTTGCCCAGATGTTCCGCCGTCTTTCGCTCATTTTCGCTGATGTACTCTCCAAATTGATAGAGATATCTCGGCGAGGTCAGATCACTTTCCAAGATCAGTTTCACCGCCAAAGATTCCTCCGGGCATACCTGTTCTTTGATCCTGTCCGCCACAAACACGTCGCAATAATCGCTGGCATACCAATAGATCGTATCCTTAATATTTCGGATCTCCGGCAGTCCCGTCTCTTCAAACTGGTTATACACCTCGATCAAAAGTTCCATGAGAATATCCAGATACTCTGCTCTGTCCTCAAAAGCATAAACCACTGCTCCACGCATTTCTCCATAGAGAAAACACAAGATCTTCCCGTAATCCTCTCCCAGGCGTTTTGCGGCGAATGTGGGATTTCCATAACTCATCTCATAGTTCTCCGGCAGGATATCCTGATATAACCGCTTGTTCCAGTATCCCAATTCCGCCAGGGAAGCCGCCTGGTAGCTTCCTGATTCCAGACTCTCCTTCAGTTCATCGATCATAATAAAGAACTCCGCCATTTTGCGGAAATAATCTCTGAACCTTTCGTTTACACTGGTTTCTTTCTTCATTTCCCTGATGCGCCCAATGGCCAGCCGGTATCTCTCTTCCGTCATCTAAAAAAGCCCCCTGACAAATATTCCGCACATACCCAGGATCAAGGCCGCGCAGATCCCGATTCCAACTCTGCATGTTGTATAATTTTTATCTCTTTCTTTCAGTCCGCGGATACCTGAAACGAGCCCGGCAATCCCAAGCGCCAGGACCGCGATTCCGGCAAATCCGATCAGCTCGCTTAATTCTCCTTTCCTGAGGAAGGAGATTACTAAGAGAAGGACCAGCAGAAAAACTGCGGTTCCAGCAAAAAAACAAGACTTGACTCCTTTCCTGGAATGTCTTTCCGGAGCCTGTCCGTATTTGGTCCGCACCATTTTTCTCCTGCGCTTCTCTCTGGAGTCCATCCTGCCTCTCTTCTTATCGTTTCCTATAATTCCTGTTTTTCTTTTTATGATCATATCTTCTCCTTATAAACGCGCAGACCGTAAATATAATATATCCCGCCACCCCTCCGACGGTATTCAAAAGCAGATCGTCTACGTCAAAACTTCCAACTTTAGAAAAAAGCTGGAATGTTTCCACACACAGACTCAAACCAAAACTGTAAAACAGCGTGGAAAAAAAGCTTCTGTATTTGCTCGCCATAGGCATGAAAAACCCGAACGGCACAAAAATCAGCACGTTCCCGAATAAATTCGTAAACACAGCAAACATCCCAAGCTGTTCCCGGTATTCCCAGAACCGTTTGATCTCTTTGAAAAGCACCAGATTATAGTGATACTCTTCCATCACGCCTGTGCGTCCGTACCACTCTGAGAAAATCAGAAAATAAATGATAAAAAGGATATACAGAATAAACAAAACTTTTCCAAGTCCGCGGATTCTTTTCCTTTTTTTTGAATTCAAAAGTCAGCACCCTTTCGGCTTAAAATGTCAATCCTTTTCTGTCTTTCAGCAGACGTGTGCCAAATATGATGGTGATCACTCCTGCCGCGATCCCTATTACAGTTACTACAACTCCCACCGCTATTCCCACGGCTCCGGCAATCCCCATAGATTTATACGCTTTTTCACTCATAACCGCTCCTCCTTTGGTCCTTATTTCGCCCCATACTGTTCATAATATGCGTCGATCGCGGATTTTAATGTATCATCAATAACGATTTTCCCCTGACATTCCCGGTTGTATAAATATTCAACCACTTCTTCCATGGTGACGATCGCCGCCGTCTCAAATCCATAGAGCTCCTTGATCTCATCCAGAGCGCATTTTTCTCCGCCCTTTCCTACTTCCATGCGGTTCAAAGAAACCATCAGGCCTTTGACTGTCACATCCGCGGCGCCTCTTACCTTGGGTACCGTTTCTTCCATGGACTTCCCGGATGTGGTCACATCTTCGATCATGATGACGCGATCCCCATCTTTCAGCTTGCTGCCAAGGAAGCTTCCTTTATCCGCCCCATGGTCTTTCTCTTCTTTTCTGTCAGAACAATAACGCACTTCTCTTCCGTACAGCTCACTGTAAGCGATAGCCGTCACTACAGCTAATGGGATCCCCTTGTAGGCCGGCCCGAACAATACGTCAAAATCATCTCCATAGGTCTCGTGGATGGCCTTTGCGTAGTATTCTCCCAGCCGCTTTAACTGTGAACCGGTCACATAGGCTCCCGCATTCATAAAAAAGGGAGATTTCCTTCCACTTTTCAGTGTGAACTCTCCGAATTTCAGCACATCGCTTTCTACCATAAATTCAATAAATTCCTGCTTGTACGCTTCCATATTGATAAAACCTCCATATTTATGGGCTTTCTTTTTTCTTTCAATTCTAACATACCTGGTAGAGATTTTCAATTCAGGGTTGGAAAATGAGAAAAATGGGGAAGAAAAACCTCTCTTTACCCATGGCAATTATAGACAAATTCTTACAAATACTATATAATAGTTAAGCATTTATGTCATTTTTAGGAAAGAGAGGAATCTATTGTGTTTGCAGAAATCATCAGCACGATCAGCGATCTTCTGTACAGCTATATCCTGATCGTCCTTCTTTTGGGTGTCGGAATCTATTTTTCCATCCGAACCCGCTTTGTACAATTTCGCATGTTTAAAGAATCCCTGCGTGTCGTTGCCCAGCCTGGGGATGATGAAAACGGACTTTCGTCCTTTCAGGCCCTCATGGTATCTACCGCTTCCAGAGTAGGTACTGGAAATATCGCGGGTATTTCTACCGCCATCTGTCTGGGAGGCCCTGGAGCCGTCTTCTGGATGTGGCTGACGGCTCTTTTGGGAAGCGCTTCCGCCTTCATCGAGAGTACCCTTGCCCAGATTTATAAACATCGGGCGGAAGATGGCAGTTCCTACGGAGGCCCCGCCTATTATATCCAGGCAGCCCTCAAAAAGCGCTGGATCGGCGTATTATTCGCCGTTACTCTTATTTTTACTTATATGGGCGGCTTTAATCTTGTGGCTTCCTTTAATATCGCGGATTCTTTCCGCGCCTATGGTTTCTATGATCCCAAGATGACCCCGATCGTTATCGGCGTGATCCTAGCCCTGATCTTTGCCGCCTCTATTTTCGGAGGCAGCAAGCAGATCTCCAAGATCACCGGCGTACTGGTTCCGCTCATGGGGATCTTTTACCTGGCGGTATCACTGTTTATTGTAGTCACACATTTTCAATTGATCCCTCAGATGTTCACGGACATCTTCACCAACGCTTTCGATTTCCGGGCCATCTTCGGCGGGTTTGCCGGTTCCTGCATCATGCAGGGAATCAAGCGGGGACTGTTCTCCAACGAGGCCGGCGTGGGATCCGCTCCGAACGCGGCCGCCAGCGCGGCGGTTTCACATCCGGTAAAACAGGGACTGGTACAGATGCTCTCTGTTTTTATCGACACCATACTGATTTGTTCCGCCACTTCATTCATGCTCCTGTGTTCCGGAGTAGCGCCGGATATCGACCTTGCGGGAATGCCTTGGGTACAGGCCGCGGCTTCCAATTCCCTGGGCGGATTTGGAACAATCTTTATCACCATCGCTCTCTGCCTGTTCGCCTTCACAACTCTGATCGGCAACTTTTACTATGCGGAGATGGGCTTAAAGTTCCTGTGCGGCAGAAACCCCGGAAAGCTTCTGCTCAATATCTTCCGCATCATCGCCGCTGCGATCGTTCTTGCCGGCGCGATGATGGAGTTTGGACTGGTATGGAATATGGCCGACGTCCTTATGGGACTGATGGCTCTTATCAACCTTCCTGTCATTGTGATCTTGGGCGCCCCGGCGATCCGGGCAATGCGCGATTATACAAAACAGAAAAAGGAAGGGAAAGATCCCGTATTCAAGGCGGCTGATATCCAGCTTAAGGATAAGACTGACTTCTGGAATTAATCTTCTTCCATCTCATCCAGCATACGCAGGCCGGCAGTTTCCGTTATCGGCAGGGAAAACACAACCGTTCCCGCCTTGGTATCGGCGCCGGCCTTTTCCATGATGGCTTTCATGATCGCCTTTTTCCGGCTGGTCTTAACGGCGATAAATACCATCTCTTTTTCTTCCGCCAGACTGATGCCCAAGAATTTCTCAGCGTGTTCCGCTCCAGTTCCTTTGGCATGGATCACCGTTCCGCCGGGAGCGCGGGCGCTTCTGGCGGCATCCATGATCGTCTCCGTGTATCCTGAATTCGCGATCGCGATCAGCAATTCATACTCTGTGTTCTGCAAAACGCTTTCCTCCTCAATCTCGATTTTCTGTCCAGCTGTCAGATACTGCAAGACTTTCTTTCCCCCAACACTGCTTAACGGGATCAAAAAAGCGATTCCTCTTCCCGGTATATCAATCCTCATACGAGTATAGAGCCCTTTCTTCAGTCCCTGCCAGGTATCCCGCGTGATCACTGCCAGATAGATCGCCTTCTCTGTATCTTCCATCCCAAGGAAATCCAAAAGAGAACTGGCAGCCGTTCCTCTTCCCAGAGTCGTGAAGGTCACTTCTATATGATATTCTTTAAAAAACTGGAGAAACCGTTCTCTCATTCCCCGGTTGGTGATCAACCCCAATACATATATTTGATTCATGGCCTTCCTCCTATAACTCTATGATATCGTCGTCTGCCCAGGCATCCAGATAGGATACTGCCGCGGCCTCTGCCGCTTCTGCATGAGCAAACCGGTATTTGTAGATCACTCCCATGACCTGGATGGTGATCAGCGGCGTCATCGCCACCATTGCCACAACTCCAAACGCATCCTGCACAATATTTCCTCCTGCCGCCTGGCACGCTCCCATAGCAAAAGGCAAAAGGAACGTGGCCGTCATAGGACCTGAGGCAACACCGCCGGAGTCAAACGCGATTGCTGTAAAAATCTTCGGGACAAAAAAGGAAAGACATAAGGCAATGACGTAGCCTGGCAGGATAAACCAGAAAATAGAGATCCCTGTCAGCACACGGATCATGGCCAGGCCAATAGAGGCAGAAACTCCAAGCGACAGGCTCAGCGCCATTGCTTGTCCAGGGATCGCCCCGGAAGTGATTTCTTCCACCTGCTCTTTTAACACGTAAACCGCCGGCTCCGCTTTTACAATAAAGAATCCAATGATCATTCCGATAGGGATCAAGATCCAGCGGTAGGAAAGTCCCGCGATCGTCTCGCCAAGATAATTTCCGGCAGGCATGAATCCTACATTTACTCCCGTCAGGAAAAGCACCAGTCCGATATAGGTGTAGACCATTCCGATTATGATCTTTAGGAGCGGCTTCTTCTTTATTTTCAAAGAGATCACCTGGAAAACAGCGAAAAATATCACGATCGGCAGAAGAGAGACCGCGATCTCCATGATATATTTCGGCAGTCCTTCCGCAAAACATCTCCAAAGTTCAACAGAATCTTGGATCACCGGAAGTTCAGACGGCGTATATGCTGTATCCTCCGGCCGGTACAAAAATCCCAGGATCAAAACCGCCATAATCGGTCCAATAGAGCAGAGAGCTACCAGTCCGAAACTATCGTCCTCTGCGTGTTTATCACTTCGAACCGCGGCAAAACCAACGCCCAGGGCCATGATAAAGGGTACCGTCATTGGCCCGGTGGTCACACCTCCGGAATCAAACGCAACCGCAAGGAAATCATCTGGCACGAAAAAAGCCAGCCCGAATACCAACAGATAGAATAAGATCAATAGTGAGCGCAATGTTCTGGAAAATAACATTCGCAGCATCGCTATCATCAGAAATAATCCTACGCCTGCAGCCACCGCCAAGATCAATGTAAGATTGGGGACCGACGGTACCTGTTCTGCCAGAACCTGCAGATCCGGCTCAGATATGGTAATAATGAACCCCAGGATGAAACACAGCAGCAAAACAACGCCCAGTTTCCTGGAATGAGCGATCCTTGTTCCGATCTTCTCGCCAATAGGCGTCATCGCCAGTTCCGCTCCCAGGGTAAAAAACATCATTCCGATCACCAAGAGTACCGCCCCAAAAAGGAATAAAAGCAGGATGCTCGGCGGGATCGGCGCGATCGTAAAACTTAATAATAATACGATTCCAATGGTAGGAAGCACCGCGATCAGGGCTTCCTTTAACTTTTCTTTAAACTTGTTTCTGTAAAAATCGATAAACAGAAGAATCCTCCCTTCTTTTTAGCCGTTTCTTTGTGTACATGTTCCACATCCAGCCATTTATCTTACACCTCCGATCAATTCCTGGATATCGTCAATTTTTGCGTGTTCCATATATGTTTTTATGCCATCCGCGATTTCCTCCGCTATGCGGGGATTCCTGAAATTCGCGGTCCCGACGGCTACGGCTGTGGCCCCTGCCAGGATAAACTCCAGCGCATCTTCTGTGCTGGCAATGCCCCCCATTCCGATCACAGGGATCTTTACCGCGCGGGCAGCCTGATAAACCATACGAACGGCCACGGGCTTGATCGCCGGGCCGGACAATCCTCCCGTCCGGTTTGCCAGAGCAAATGTCCTTCGGTTTACATCGATCTTCATTCCTGTCAGCGTATTGATCAGAGAGACCGCGTCTGCCCCTCCCGCTTCCGCCGCTTTGGCGATCTCTGTAATATCTGTTACATTTGGGGTCAGCTTCATGATCACCGGATGTGCGGCGATCCGTTTGATCAGCGCCGTCAGTTTCTCAACATGGGAAGCATCCTGTCCAAAGGCCAGAAATCCCGCGTTTACATTCGGGCAGGAAATATTGATCTCCATCAGATCGATCTTCTCCTCCGATAAGCGTTCTGCAACTTCCAGATACTCCTCCGGCGCATGGCCGCAGACATTCACAATGATCTTCGTATCAAACTTCTGCAGAAATGGCAGATCTCTTTTACAAAACACATCTACTCCCGGATTCTGCAGTCCGATGGCATTGAGCATCCCGCTGCTGGTCTCGGCGATCCTGGGCGTTGGATTCCCCTCCCAGGGCACATTGGCGACTCCTTTGGTCACCACCGCTCCCAGCTTGTTCAAGTCTACAAACTCGCTGTATTCCTCGCCTGACCCAAAAGTCCCGGAGGCCGTCATAACCGGGTTTTTCAGCTCCACACCCGCAATCTTTACCTTTGTATTCATGATAACTCCACCTCCGTTGACAGGAATACCGGACCGTCTTTGCAGACCCGCTTATTGCGGACATTGCTGTGGCCGTCCACTTCCGTGGACTGGCAGACACATCCCAGACAGGCGCCGATCCCACAGGCCATCCGCTCTTCCAAGGAAAGATAGCATAATATATTTTTTTCCGCGGCATACTCTTTCAAAGCACGCAGCATTGGCGTAGGCCCGCAGGCGCAGATCACGTCCGCGTCCAGGCCGCCTTCCCGGATGGCATCCAGCACATTTCCTCTTGTTCCCGCGCTGCCGTCTTCCGTAGCTATATACACCTCTCCGCAGGCCTTTAATTCCTCGGCCAGATACTGCTCATCTCGGTAGCCTAAGATAATTTTCTTGTCTGCGGAAATCTCCTTCGCCAATTCCAGCATTGGCGGAATCCCAATGCCTCCGCCTACCAGGAATACCGTTCCCTTGAAATCTGTAGGGAATCCATTTCCCAACGGTCCCATTACCTCAAGAATATCTCCCGCTTTCATTCTTGAGAACTGCTCGGTTCCAGTACCCGGACCTGTTACCCGGTATACCAGGCGGATCCGGTTTCTTTCCCGGTCGATCTCACAGATACTGATGGGACGCGGCAGTAATTTGGTCCCGTCTCCGGTATAAACGGACAGAAACTGGCCCGGTCCCGCTTCTCTTGCAATATTTCCCGTCTGGATCCACAGGCTCCAGATATCTGTCCCGATCTGCTCCTGGGAACAGACCAGGGCATGTTCTTTATATTTACTCATAACCGCTTTTCCTCGCTTTTGCTTCTCTTCTATTCCTATCTTTGGCCTTCCAGAGCTTCCTGGATATCTTTCCTCATATCCAATACCGCTTCTCTGGCCGCCTCTCCATAATGTTCCGCTCCAAAGGAAGCATATTTCTCCTGCTGCCAGGCTGCGATGATGCCTCTGGAAGAATTGATGATGGCTCCCAGTCCATCCTCATTGAAGAAATGTACCAGGTCTTTTCCCTTTCCGCCCTGGGCGCCGTATCCCGGCACCAGAATATAGGCTTTGGGCATGAGTTTGCGCAGCACTTTCCCCATCTCCGGATAGGTAGCGCCCACTACAGCGCCTACATAGCTGTAATCCTTCCCCATCAGGTCTTCTCCCCAGGCTGCCACCTTCTCTCCTACCAGCTCATAGAGCGGTCTTCCGTCAATCTTCTGGTCCTGGAATTCTCCGCTGGATGGATTGGACGTTTTGACAAGGACAAAAATCCCTTTCTTCTCTTCTCTGCATACATCCAGGAATGGATTGACCCCGTCTGAGCCAAGATAGGGATTGACTGTCACAAAATCTTCCCCAAAGGGCACATAGGTCTTGCTTCCCACATTGACACGTCCTAAGTGCCCCGCGGCATAAGCCGCCGATGTAGAGCCGATATCCCCTCTCTTAATGTCTCCGATCACTGCCAGCCCTTTCTCCCGGCAGTAGTCCACCGTCTTCTTAAAGGCCGCAAGCCCTGGGATCCCAAATTGTTCATACATAGCGATCTGCGGCTTCACCGCCGGGATCAGATCCCAGGTCTTGTCCACGATCTCTTTATTAAACTGCCAGACTGCTTCAGCCGCTCCTTCTAATGTCTCTCCATATTCAGCGAACGCTTTTTTCTGCACCCGCTCCGGCACATATTTCAGCATCGGGTCTAATCCCACCACGATCGGCGCATTTGTCTTTTTTATATTTTCCACTAATCGATTGATCAATTCTTTTTCCTCCTGCTCTTTTTATCACTTTCTAAATTTGCCCATTTTCGTATACTACACGGCCGCCAACCAGGGTGTATTTCACTTCTCCCCAGACTTTTCGGCCATGGAACGGCGTATTCTTTCCCTTAGACACAAAGGTTTCCCGGTCGATCTCATACTCTTTTTCCGGGTCAAAGATCACAAGATCCGCGATCTTTCCTTCCGTGACGCTTCCCTGCTCTGCCAATCCCAGGATCTTGGCCGGCTGGAAACTCATCTTATCCGCCATATCCACAATGCTCAAGATGCCTGTTTTCACCAGTTCCGTATAGGTAAGAGCCGCCGACGTCTCCAATCCCACGATCCCAAACGGCGCCTTCTTCATAGACTGATTCTTCTCTTCTTCGCCATGAGGGGCGTGGTCTGTGGCGATCACATCCATGATCCCTTCCTTCAGCCCTCTTCGCAGTTCTTCGACATCCTCCCTGCTCCTTAATGGCGGATTCATCTTATAATTTCCGTCGTCTCCAGGGATATCGTCAGAGGTCAGGATAAAATGATGGGGACACACTTCAGCAGTTACCGGAAGGCCGGCTTTTTTAGCCTCTTCTACCATCTTAACGCTGTCCGCGGTGGAGCAGTGGCACAGATGCAGTTTTACCCCTGTCTCTTTTGCCAGCAGGATATCTCTTGCGACGATCACGTCTTCTACAGAATTGGTGATCCCTTTCATTCCCAGCCGCCCGGCGTTTTCATCAGCGTTCATGACGCCGCCTTCTACCATATGGATATCTTCACAATGAGCGAATACAGTCATTCCGCACTCTTTTGCCAGCTTCATTCCCTTCCGATAGAGAGACGCGTTCATGACAGACTTGCCGTCCTCGCTGATCCCCACGCAGCCAGCCTCAGCCATTCCTTTAATATCTGCCAGCTCTTCTCCTTTTTGTCCTTTGGTCACTGCCCCCAACTGAAAGACGCGGGCCGGCGACTCTTCTTTTGCCCGTTCTTGAACGGCTTTGTATTTCTCCCCATCATCGATAGGGGGACGTGTGTTAGGCATAGCGCAGAGAGCGGTTACCCCGCCTTTTACCGCCGCTTTTCCTCCGGTTCCCAGAGTTTCTTTATATTCCTGTCCCGGATCCCGCAGATGCACGTGGAGATCGATAAATCCTGGCATCACATAGCAGCCGTCGGCTTTCAGGATCTTGCCGCCTTTCTCTTGGATCTCTTTTTCTATTTTTTGAATCCTGCCGTTTTCGATCAGAACATCTGATTGCTCCACTGTTCTGGAAAGTGGATCCACTACCCATCCGTTTTGAATGATCGTCCGCATATACTTCCCTTTCCGCCCAACAATAAGGGCATTTTATCATTCCATATTCTTTTCTATTTTATCATATGGCCTAAAAAAAAGGAATGCCCCTT
Source organism: uncultured Mordavella sp. (assembly GCA_902406105.1). GTDB lineage: Bacteria > Bacillota > Clostridia > Lachnospirales > Lachnospiraceae > Massilistercora. Next base: position 114,897 of record CABPCP010000001.1, on the reverse strand, counting down.
TTGACATTCCCTTTTCATCCCTCACTATATTTTTGCTATTTCATCTCTTCCTGCAGGACTTCAACTGCCCGGTCCAGTTGGTTATCCGCCTCTGGGTTCTTTTCATCCGGCTGATATTCCACTTCCACATCCGGAGTGATCCCTTCCCCGTCAATGCTCCTTCCGTTAGGCGTAAAGTATTCTGCCACCGTCAGTTTCAAGCTGGTTCCGTCACCCAGATCATAGATAGACTGAACCACGCCTTTCCCATAAGTCTGGGTTCCCACGATCTTGCCGATTCCATGATCCTGAATGGCTCCCGCATAAATCTCCGCCGCGCTGGCGCTGTTTCCATCTACTAACACTACCAGCGGCATATCGATCTTATGCTCCCCATCCGAAGTAGACTCCTGCCGGTTGCCATCCTTATCTTCTGTATACACGATCAACCCCTCCGGAAGCATAAGGTCCAGGATCTGGCAGACGGTATCCAGGTTTCCTCCCGGATTTCCCCTCAGATCCACGATCAAACCTTCCATGCCTTCTGCTTCCAGCTCTGTCATGGCTCCCTGATACTGATCAAATGTCACATCGTCAAATTCACTGACAGCAAGATATCCCACGCCGTCTCCCAACATGCGGGATTCTACAGTTTCCGCCTGTATAGTATCCCTGGTGACCGTAAGAGTAATCTCCTCTTGATCTTCTCCCCGAAGGACAGTGATCTCGACAGCGGTTCCCTTTTCTCCTTTGATGCTTCCGGAGATCTCTTCCAAATCTTTACCGGACATATCTTCCCCGTCCACTTTATAGATCACGTCTCCATCCTGCATCCCGGCTTCCATTGCCGGAGAATCCTCATATACGCTGGATGCCTCTGTGATCCCTGTCTCCAGATTCTGTGTCAGGACCACTCCAATCCCTCCGTATTCTCCCTGAGTAGATTCCATCAAAGCAGTAGTCTGTTCTTCATCGTAATATACAGAATAAGGGTCTTCCAGGGCATTTACATAGCCTTGGCACAATCCCGTCTGCAATGCTTCTTCGTCCACTTCGCCCAGATATTCCTCCTGGATCAGCGCCTGGATCTGGGAAAGCTTTTCCTCCGTCACATCAGAGACCGTATCTCCCCCGCCAAAGGGGAATCTTCCGGCACAGGACACCAGCCCTGCTCCCAGCAATACAGCAAGGGCGCCGCACAGCGCCCCCTGCCAAAATCTCTTTTGATATTTCATATCTGTTCAGTCCTATCTACAAATAATTCTGTGGATTCACAGGCGTCCCGCCGGACATTACCTGGAAATGTAGATGCGGCCCCGTCGAGTTTCCTGTCGTACCCACGATCGCAATATTCTGTCCCTTGCTCACCTTCTGCCCTGCCCGGACATAAATCTGATGGCAGTGCATATAGTAAGTCTGCAGGCCATTTCCATGATTGATGATGATCAGATTCCCGGCATTGCCGCTGTACCCCGCTGAGGTAACCGTGCCTCCCGCGGCCGCGTAGATCGGCGTTCCAGTAGGCGCCGCAAAATCCATGCCTTTGTGGTTCGTACTGGCTCCCGGCAGCGGCTGCTCTCTCCATCCAAAATAGCTGGAGATTCTTGTATAGCCAGGGCATGGATGTGTAAAAGTCCCATTCCCCGTCACCACGGACGCCCCCGCGCTGTTGGAATAAGAAGAAGCCCGCTCCTGCTGCTTCCGCTCCGCCGTAGCCACAGCTTCCTTCAATTCCGCAAGCTGATCCGACATCTCCCCGATCTCGGTATCTTTCGCATCGATCAAGGATTCAATAGAGCTTTGTTTCTCGATCAGATCATTCTGCATCTGTTCCATCTCATCGTATTCTGCCTGAAGCTGTTTTTCCTGCGCTTCCACCTCGGCCACAATATCCTGGAACTGTTTGAGCATATCTCTGTCGTAATCCGAAATATTTGAAATATATTCCGCCTTGTTCAGAAAATCTGTAATATCTTTAGCCTCGCACAGCACCTCGATAAACTGGCTGCTGCCGTTTTCATACATGTATTTGATCCGCTTTTTCATACTCTCATATTGATCGTTCTCATCAATCTGAGCCTGGATCAGTTCTTCCTCCTTGACGGTGATCTCCGCTTCTTTCTTCTCGATCTCACCTTTCATGGTCTCCATTTCAGCCACGACCGTCTCAAGCTGTTTTGAAAGGTCTGCCTTCTCCTGCTCAGCGGCGGCCTTTTCCTTCTCCAAATCGTTAAGCTGCTCCCTCTTCTCTTGGAGACCTGTCGCCTGTACCTGGAACGTCATCCCAAAGCACAGAGACAATACGCATAAAATACTGATGATCTTCTTTCCTCGCATCTTATGTACCCCCTATATAATTTTCCCCTGAAACTTATACTCTTAAATGCTTTCTGATCGTCAGGAAACTTCCCAGGAATCCAATTCCGACTCCCAGCGCGATGCCTACCGGAAGAAGCGTTCTATATACAGTTGTAACCGGCAGGAAATCGATAATATTGTTCAAAAGACTGAACCTGGTCATAATATACTGTACCGCCTTATCGTACATGAAATACAGCGCCACCAGCGGAATCAGCGCTCCGATGACTCCGATCAGAAGGCCTTCGAACACGAACGGCGCCCGGACAAACCCGTCTTTGGCCCCTATATATTTCATGATCGCGATCTCTTCTCTTCTTACCGTAACACCCATGGTAACGGTATTGCTGATCAGGAAAACAGATACCACCAGCAAGATCAGGATGATCGCCGCGGATATGTATCCCACCAGCCTGTTTACACTGGTCAGCGTATCTGCCACAGTATCTGATTTATTGACCATCCGCACGCCGTCCAGGCTCTCCGCGAACTCGACCACATCATCCTGTTTGGACACGTCCGCCATATAAACTTCATAGTTGTCTGAAGTAGCCAATGGATTGTCGTTAGCGAATCCCGCCGCCGCTTCTTCTGATCCTCCGAAATAATCTTCCTGGAAGCTTTCCCAGGCTTCGTCCGCGCTTACGTATGTCACGCTTAAAACACCATCCGCCGTTTCCAGCTGATTCCCGATCTCTTCTTTCTGATCATCTGTCGTGTCTTCCTCGAAGAAAACGGTGATCGCAACACTCTCTTCCGCCTTGGCTACAATGTAATTAAAATTGAGTACGATGGAATAAAAAAGCCCGAACAAGAAAATACAAGCAGCCATCGTCGCAATGGAAGCAATGGAAAACATCTTGTTTCTTCCTATGTTCTTTACTCCTTGTTTCATCGAATATCCAAATGTACTTATCCTCATTTATTTATACCCACCTTTTTTCTCGTCGCTTACAATGACCCCCTTTTTCATTGTAACCACCCGCTTCTTCATTTCGTTTACAATCTCCTGGTTATGAGTAACGACAAGGACGGTCGTCCCTCTGTCGTTGGCTTCTTCCAAAAGCTTCATGATCTCCCATGAATTTGTCGGGTCCAGATTTCCCGTAGGCTCATCTGCCAGAAGGATCGCCGGCTCATTTACGATCGCCCTTGCAATGGCTACGCGCTGCTGTTCTCCTCCAGACAACTCACGAGGGAAGGATTTATATTTCTGTGCCAGACCTACCAGCGAAAGGGCTGCCGGCACCTTCTTCTTGATCACTCTTGTGGGGACTTCTGTCACTCGCTGGGCAAAAGCAATATTCTCATAGATATTCCTGTCCTTCAAAAGTCGGAAATCCTGGAATACAACCCCCAGTCTCCTGCGGTACATCGGAATCTTTCTATGTTTCATCCGATTCAGGTTCTGACCGTTGACAATGATCGTTCCTGATGTGGGATCCAGCTCTTTCATAATAAGACGGATCAATGTAGATTTCCCGGAACCGCTGTCACCTACAATGAAGACGAACTCCCCCTTCTCCACCTTCAGGTTCACTCCATTCAAAGCAGAGATCCCCTTGGAATACTCCTTTGTAACTTCTTTTAATTCAATCATATGTTCCTCCTAATTACTAATACTCCAGTGACTCCATATACTTCATGTATTTTACCACCATAAGGGCGATCTTAAAAGTAATGGCATCTTCAAAAACGCGCAGATCCAAACCTGTGCTCTTCTGAAGCTTATCCAGACGGTATACCAGAGTGTTCCTGTGAATATACAGCTGTCTGGATGTCTCTGACACGTTCAGATTATTTTCAAAGAACTTGTTGATGGTAGTCAACGTCTCTTCGTCAAAATCATCCGGTGATTTCCCCTCAAATATCTCTCGAATGAACATCTTGCACAGCGGGACAGGCAGCTGATAGATCAGCCTTCCAATCCCCAATTCGCTGAACGCAATAACATTCTTCTCGCTAAAGAAAATTTTCCCTACATCAAGGGCAAGCTTCGCTTCTTTATAGGATTTTGACACCTCCTTGATATCATTGATGATCGTCCCATATGCGATGAGAATCTCTTCCTCGCCGTCATTTTTCAAGATTTCGTAGAAATTCTCCGCCGTCTTTTCCAGTTCCGCAGGACCATCCTGCTCCTCCAGCTCTTTGACCACGATCACATTTTTTTCATCCACTGCCGTAACAAAATCTTTGGCTTTATTGCCCAAAAGACCGCGCATATTATCAAGGGCATTGGAATCTTTCTCATGTTTTGTCTCAATAATAAAGATAACACGTCTGACTTCTGTGTCAATATGTAATTTTTTGGCACGGTTATAAATATCCACCAAAAGCAGATTATCCAACAAAAGATTTTTTATAAAATTATCTTTATCAAAACGCTCCTTGTAAGCCACCAAAAGATTCTGGATCTGAAACGCGGCTATTTTCCCTACCATATATACATCATCGCTTCCGCCGTTTGCCAAAAGAACGTACTCTAGCTGGTGTTCGTCAAAGATTTTGAAGAACTGATATCCCTGGACTACCTGGCTGTCCGCGGGTGAACCTACAAAAGATAGCACCTCATCTTCATAGTCTTCCTGCTCCGAAAATGTACTGGCAAGAGATTTTCCGTCTGTATCCATGACACAAAAATCAATTCTTGTGATCCCCTTCAATCCTTCAATTGTATTTTGAAGTATTTGATTAGATATCATATTCTATCTCCTCCACTCGTTACAATATGCATTTTTCACAACAAAAAAAGAAATTATTTTGTCAAAATGCATACTTCAAAATTTATCTTAATATATTTTTACAAAAAAAGAAAGAGGAAATTACGATTTTTTGTTAATTTCCTCTTTTTTACGTTCTATTTTTTCGTTTCTCCATCTCTTTTTTAAAGATCATCTTCACAAGGAACTGGCTGATCCGTCCTCTTCCAACCCCCGCGCGCCGCACCGGGAGCATCTCGCATCCAAGTCCAAGCCACAGCCCCGCGTTCAAAAGGTTCCTATTCCGCACAATAAACTCTTCTTGGAGAGGAGCCGCCAAAGCAGATAAGACACAGTCGATCTCTCCGCCGTTGATCGCGTTGACCAGCATATCATCCGCCCGGTTCTGAGCGGATACTTTCGCCATTCCCACAATCTGGACGCCGCCGTAATGCCGTTCCAGATAATCATAAAAATTCTGTCCGTCTTCTTCCGACTCCACCAGAAGGTATATCCTCTTGTGGTTTTTATGGAGATACCGCAGAAACATTTTTAAGAAAACATGATTCTCCGTCTCCTGAAGATACTTGCGGTCTGTAACTTCCGCCGCTTCCAGGATCATCCGATCGCCCGCCAGCACCAGATCGAACTGACTGAATTCTTTTCTCATCTCTGTCATTTCATCCAGCTGCATAATGGCATCTACCGTTACCATCTCGATCATATTGACCGGTTCCGTGGCCAGATACTCCACTGCTTTCTTCATTGCTTCTTTAGCTGTACAATTATCGATTTCAATATCCAAAACATTTATCTTGGCACTCATGTTTCCACCTGCTATCGCTTTCTTCCAGCTTTCCGATTATAGCAAACAGGCGGTGTGTTTTCAAGGTTTCTAACAAAATGTTCACAGTTCTTAATAATTTTGTTATTTTTTTCCCGCAGCCCGCTTTCTCCTTGCAAGCAGGCCGCCAATCCTGCCGGTTTCTTTGGAAGACAATGAGCGCCATCCTTCTTCCAGGACCCTGTCAAGAAGTCCAAGTTCTTCCGCGATCTCGTATTTCATCTTTTCTTCCTGCGTTAATTCTTCTAACCGGATTGGTTTCTGATTCTTTCCCGCCATCTGTCATACCCCTTTCTTTTTCTGGAGTATGTACAAAAGGCGGCAGAGTTATTCATTTTGGCAGAAAGATTTTGTCTCTATATCTGCGGCCTGTCCGGTATAATAATAGCCGCGATAAAATAGGCCAGGATCCCAAAACCGGCCGTACACACGATCAAGACCAGCAGCAGCCGGATCAGTGTGGGGTCTACCCCAAAATATTCCGCGATGCCGCCGCATACTCCGCAGACCATCCGGTTCTCCCGGGAACGGTAAAGTCGCTTTGTTTCCATAGAAATTCCTCCTTTTCTTCTGCTTAAAAATCCGCGGTCCGCCGCGCCGCCATTCTCGGTCCGGCTGCCTGACGACTGCTGTCAAACGCGACATTGACTTTTCCGACTCCGCAATCAATACTGATCTCTCGGTCCGCCCCATTATTGACGTTCTTGCTTCTTCCAAGCCCGGAATACTCATTCGCTCCGATCACCACGTCGCCGACGCCGCAGTCAATATCATAATTGTAGTCCCTTTCATTTCCATAAGCCGTATATTCTATATCACCAACGCCGCAGTCAATATCTATCCCGCGGCTGGCTCCCCCGCAAGCCGTGATCTTTCCGGTTCCGCAGTCAAAGTCTGCTTCCTGCGCCGTAAAATCCCACACCTCTGCGTCACCCGCGCCCACAGAGAGCGAGAATTTCTTTGCCCACAGGTTCTCTACCGTTAGATTTCCCGCTCCCATATCCAGAGAAACCTCTTCCATTGTCTGATTTTGCGGAATATATACATAAATCTTCCCCTTGCCTATGTGTTCTCCAAAAAGCAGCCATTTCGCGGAGGTGATCTTCAATTCATTTCCTTCCATATAAGTAGAAAACTTAAGCCGCCGGCTGATATTCTCCGTCTCCACCACGACCGTCTCCTGGTTGTCTGAAGGCAGGACGATCACTTCTCCGGCGGCTAAGTCCATATCGATCTTTTGAACCCCGCCATAGGACTCCGAGGTACTCTCTGACCCATGGTTTCCAGATACGATCCCAATCCCGTTAGGAAAACGGTTTTCCAACATCTCTACGGTGACCCCCAGCGCCAGCGCCGCGATACAGCAGGCAAACCCTATCCCAGCTGTGATCCCGCACACAATCCAGAAGACTTTCCATCGCTTTTTCATCCCTTATCACACCGCCTTCCTATGAAAAGGTTTCCGACATAGATTCACGATCCAGCGGAACAAACTTGGAAATACCACCATGCAGAGTTTTACACAGGCTACTGTTCCGATCACGCCGATCACCGCCAGGATCAGACCCATACCGATCAGAGCAAGGCCTACCGCGATCTCCGGAACCAAACTCACAATTCCCGCGCACACCAGGGCGGCGCCGGTAACCGCAAGGGCCAGGAACAAAACGACCAGCGCGATAAAAATCCCAAAAACCACTGCCAGCGCGCCAACCAAAAGGCCCAGCAGCCCGGTCACAATCGGAAGAACAATCGGCGCGCCGATCACGATGATCAGAATGATCAGGATTATTTTCAATACATTGTTGTTCCCCTGCTGCCCTCTTCCGCCGGGCACGTTTCTTTGCTCAAACCGGGTGTCCTGATACCCGGTCTCTCTGTATTCTTTATATTCTTCTCCCGCTTTATTCTGACTGCCTAATTCTTCTTTGATCTTGGCCGCCGCCTTCGCCGGATCACCTAAATCTGAAACGGCCTGCGCCTCATTCTCCTTTCCCGCTTCGTCAAAATAGTCATTATAGTACCGCATCGCCTCTCTGCGTTCCTCTACTGGGACATCCTGCAGCAGCGCGGCTAATTCTGTCATAAATTCAATGCGGTTCATGCGGTCACACCTCCCTCAAATAACTCATTGATCTTTGTCGAATAATTCTTCCATTCTACACGGTAAAGATTCAGCTGCGCCACTCCCTTATCCGTCACTTTATAATATCTTCGGTTCCTTCCGTCAAACTGCTGATCGTAGACTTCCAGACATTCGTCTTTCTGAAGTCTGCGCAGGACCGGATACAGCGTTGATTCAGAGACGTCAATGGCTCTGCGCACATCCTGTGTGATCTTATAACCGTAAGTTCCTTCCTTCTCCCGCGATACTACCGCAAGTACGATCGCATCCAGAAGGGCGGCTCCGGTGTTAAATACCATGTCCTCACCCCTTTTAGTGAATCTTATAATATTATTTACCCACAAATATATTTGTTTTAACAATATTATATGTTATATAATATTGTTTGTCAACATGGCTATTTCCATTTCACAAATCTTTTTTGTTGCATCAGAGAGAATCAGGATAAGGGTGGGGATTTCTGTCCAAAAAAGATGGGATTTACAGAATGTAAGGCGGCGTTTCCGCCGCCTTACATTCTGTAAATCCCGATCACCCCAGATACACCACTTCTTCTTCCGGTTTTTTCGCCGGTTCCATCTTGACCAAATGTAAAACCGGCTGCCTGTTCCCATAGGGCGGTATTGGCTCAAACTCAAACCTGGCCGTTACACGGACCCATTTTTTTAACGGAATTTTCATTTTATTTTCTATTTTGCACGGGTATCCATAGAACCGCATATCATTGGCGCAGCAGGTCATGATCTTGCGCACCGGGACAAACATATCCTCTCCCATTCCTTTGGGACGGAACGCCTGAGCCACAAACTCGATCTCCTTATGGAGATAAAGCCCCGGATGATCATAGGCATCCACATACCAGACACCAAAATCCATGTCTTGGATCACGATTTTATCTCCTTTTACATCGTAGGGCAGATCATCCTCTGACGGTTGTATGATATTGCCGTCCAGGTCCTCGAAGATCAGCTGCGCCATTGGGTTTTGTACCTTCAGCGCCCTTCGGAAGCCAGAACGATCCACCTGTTTGTCGCAGCGGTTGACTACGATCAAACTTGATTCCGTCAATTGTTCCATTAGAAGATTGCGCATATTCTTCAGATACATATCCAGCGTCGTTCCATTTACCGTAGAGTAGATTCCCTGGATCTCCCATCCTTTGGGATATTTCTTGGACAGCAGCTCTCCCAGATTCCACATGCCGTTATATTCGATGACGACCTGGGATGGACGATAGTTTTTCTCACAGTTGACAAAGAATTCTCTGTTTAACTGTTCCGGCTCTTCGACAGTCAAAAGCTTCATCTCATTTTCTTCCAGATATTTTTCCGAATATTCCTCTTCCCCTTCTTCGCAGAGGATCAGAAGCGTCAGTCCGGGTTCGATCCAGTCCTGCTTCATAAGAGTATCTTTTACTAATGTGGTTTTTCCGCTGTCTAAAAATCCAGTACATACAAATACTGGTGTGCTCATTGAGAACACCTGCCTTTCTTTCTAGCCTGCTCTTTCATTAAATATGGAACAGCTTTTCCAACTCCTCTTCTTTCAGATCCGTTCCGATCACACAGATACGGCCTGTATAGTCCGCCTGTCCTTTTCGCGCTTCATACTCTTCCGGCACCAGGTCAAACTGTTTCCATGTTCCGTCTGCCATTGCGATGATCCCTTTTGAACGCAGGATCGTTCCATAGCCTTCCGTCTCAGACAGCGCTTTCAAAATGAAATCCAGTTCCTCTTCTGTATATTTGTGGGCAGTCTCTCTTCCCCAGCTTGTAAACACCTCGTCCGCGTGATGATGGTGGTGGTCGTGGCCGCAGCAGTGGTCATGATCATGGTCATGATCGTGATGATCGTGGCCGCAGCAGTGATCATGATCATGGTCATGATGATGCTCGTGATCATGGCTGTGCTCCTCCAGGATTCCTTCGATCTCCGCCCCATGTTCCAGGGCGCGGATGATCGCTTCTTTCCCCAATTCTTCCCATGGCGTAGAAATAATGGTTGCCTCTCCATTCTCTTCTCTGAGCATGTGCACACATTCCTCAATCTTCTCCGCGGACATAGACTGGGTCCGGCTGATCACAATGGTGGAAGCATGGGCCACCTGATCTTTGAAGAATTCTCCGAAGTTCTTCATATACACTTTCGCCTTTTTCCCATCTACCACTGTGATCCTTCCATGGATCTCTATATCGGCGTTTGCTTTTACGTCCTCGATAGCTTTTACAATATCCGAAAGCTTCCCTACGCCAGAGGGCTCGATCATTACCCGATCCGGCTGATATTCTTCCAGCACCTTCTGAAGCGCCTTGCTGAAATCCCCCACAAGAGTACAGCAGATGCAGCCGGAATTCATTTCTGTGATCTCTATTCCCGCATCTTTTAAGAAACCGCCGTCAATTCCGATCTCCCCGAATTCATTTTCGATCAGCACCAGTTTTTCCCCGGCAAACACCTTGTTGATCAGTTCTTTGATGAAGGTGGTCTTTCCAGCTCCCAGGAATCCTGAAATAATATCTACTTTTGTCATAATCAACACTCCTTTTTATCCGCAAACATTCTCTGGATGTTTGTTTTCAACTTTGGTTTCTATCTTATCACAAACCCGTCCCGGTTTCCAGGGTTCTCACGCAGAAAGGCCTGAATTTCGAGAATATCTCTCAAAATCCAGGCCTTACAGCCGAAGCTTTTTACTAACAATATTTGTCTCTATTTGCGTTGATATCCCGTTTAATCGCCGCGATCTTCAAGATCTCTATTTCATGTTCCCGGATACAGGCACGGATCCTGTCCAGATCTTTCTCCTGCACGATCAGGGAAATACCGCAGCATTTGCTGACAGACCGGGGTGTTGGCGCGATCGTCACTTTTAATCCCTGCTTTTTTAATTCCTGATACAGACGCATCCCGTTGTCGTGGTTGGGAAACAACACATAATGCTGGATCTGATCCATACAGACACTTCCTTCTGACTCTTCTCTCTAGTTATTCAGCATCTCGATAAACGCGCTTACCCTCGTACGAAGCTGCTGCGCATCACTATCCGTATAGTCTGTCTCAATGCCAAGCACCGGAATTCCCGCTTCTTTCATCGCCCGCTCTACAAAGTATCCTTCTGTGTCGTAGAGGCCGCAGAATTTCAGATTTACATCAATGATCCCATCCACCTTGTACTCTTTGGCCAGCCGCAGGATATCGTCGATCCTTCCGCTGTTTGGCGTGAAACAAGCGCAGTTAATGTTCATATATCTTTCAGCCAGGGCCTGAATCTGCTCCTCCAGAGTCCGTCCGCTTTCATCCACCTGGTGTTCAAAGTAACGGGTTCCCGTACACATTTCCTCACAGACAACTGCTCCTCCGCTGGTCTCTACAATATTGTGAAGCTTCCAGTTTGGAATCGCCAGAGGCGTACCTGTCAGCATGATCCGTTTTGTTCCTTTTTCAAACACGCTGACGCCATCTTTCACCCGCTGCTCCAGCTCTTCGCACAGCTTGTTCGTCATCTGGGTGAATCTCCCCGGATCGTCATAGAAAGCGATCTGAGAGATCAAAAGCGCATCCCGTCCGCTGATCGGAAGATTCTCCTGTTTCCGGGTTTCATATAAGCGTTCCAGGGCTTTTCTCTTTCCGTTGATCAGGCGGATGCTTTCAGCCAGCTTCTCTGCTGTCACCTGATTTCCTGTAACTTCTTCCACTTTATCTTTGAAAGCCGCGATTTCTTCCGCCCATGCCTGCACGTCTTTCGCCCGCTTCATCTGAGGAAGGTTCATCACATAGACCGGAACGTCCTCTCCCAGAATCTCCCAAGCTTTCTTCTTTCCATCGCAGGTAGTCTCGCCCACATAGATATCCGCGATCCGGAAAAACGGGCAAGTCCGATCCAATCTTGCTCCCACCGATGCTTTGATCAAGGGGCAGGTATTCGTAGGCAGCACTTTCTCCCCACCCGGCACCCAGAACTGCGAACCGCCGCACAGACCTGTCGCGATCCCGTCTGCCGCAAATACGATCTCATCCGGTACATATACGCAGAAAGTTCCAAAGACTTTTCCGCCTTTCTTCTGATGTTCGATCAGCTCTGCCGGGCGGATCCCGTGGATATCAGCGACTACCATATTATAGTAATCCATGCCCTCCGGACGGTTTTCCTGGGATAGATACACATCCCCAAACGCCTGTGGAAGCACTTCGCACAATTGATCGTGAGTCTCCAGATCCATCCCCAGTTCTTCCCACATTTTACGGTAATCAGCCATTTTACATTCCACCTTGCTTCTTTCGTGACTATACAATCCAGCCTGCGCCAAATTGTCTGAACTAGATTTACCGTAACATGTTTTCTAAAGCAAAACAATGAAATCCACCGCCTTGGATCATTGATTTTTCTTATGTTTTCCAAAATTTATCGACTGTTTCTATACTGAAAACAATTCTCGAATTCCCTTTACACAGATATCAATCTCCTCCTTTGTATTTGCCCCGCTAAAAGCAAACCTGACTGTTCCCCTGGGATAACTGCCCAGGGTCTTATGGGCCAAAGGCGCGCAATGCAGGCCGACTCTGGTCATGATCCCATACCGCTGCTCCAGCTCAAAAGCCGCCTGCGCGTTGTCTATCTTTTGAAAATCAATGGACACGACCGCGGTTCGATCCTGCACACCCTGCTTTCCCACCACTCTTAAATCCGGAATCTCTCTTGTCTGTTCCAGAAAATATCCGGTCAGCTCCATTTTCTTTTCATAAATCCGGGAGATCCCTGCTTCCTGAAGATAGGATAAGGCGGCATGAAGGCCCGCGATCCCAGGCAGGTTCATGGTCCCGCTTTCATATTTATCCGGAAGCATCCGGGGCATCTCATAAGAATCCGACTGACTTCCTGTTCCGCCCGCGATCAGCGGGGCCATCTCCTGATCCAATTCTTCCGACACCACAAAACCACCGATCCCCTGAGGTCCAAGCAGTCCTTTATGTCCTGTAAAGGTGAGAAAATCAATCCCCCATTCTTTGATATTGATTTCCAGCGTTCCAGCGCTCTGGGCGCTGTCCACCACAAAAAATATGTGATGGCGGCGGCAGATTTCTCCGATTTCCTGGATCGGCACAATGGTTCCGCATACATTGGACGCATGGGAAACAATGACCGCTTTCGTCTCTTTGCGGATCAATTTTACCACACTCTCCGGGTCCACCGTTCCTTCCTCATCTGTTTTTGCCACATCGAAGGCCACTCCTTCCGCTTTCATCTGCCACAGAGGCCGCATGACCGCATTGTGTTCGATCCCGGTAATGATCACATGATCCCCTGACCGCAGAAAACCTTTGATAAAGTAATTCAAGGAATAGGTAATACCTGGCGTAAAGATCACATTTCTGGAGGAAGGGGCCTGGAACAAGTCCGCAAGCTGGTCTCTGGTCTCAAGCACCATTCCTTCCACCTCATAAGCTCCCTCATAGTTTCCCCTGTTAATGTTGAAAGCGCCTTCCGTCAAAAGCTTTTCCACTGCTTGCGCCACACCGGGCGCCTTGGGCCAGGACGTACTCCCATTGTCAAAATAGATCCGATTCTCCATAACACACCTCCACTAAAACCAACCCTTCCGGCGGCGCTGTCACTCCGGCTGACGTCCGCTCCCGCGCTTCCAGGATCTCCCGGACCATCTCCGGAGTATAGAAACCTCTTCCCACCCGGATCAGTGTTCCGGCAATGATCCGCACCATGTTGTATAAAAAGCCGCTTCCGCTGACCTTCAGCGTGATCTCCGGCCCTTCCTGCCGGATCTGTATGTCGTCAATGGTCCGCACGGTATCTTCCACATTAGAGCGGATACAGCAGAAACTTGCAAAATCATGGGTTCCCATAAGATATGCCGCCCCTTCCCGCATCTTTTCGATATCCAGAGGAAAAGAAACGAACGCGGCATAACGCCGGCGCAGCGGGTTCTTGGATTTCGCGTTGTAAATATGATATTCATAAGTCTTTCTGATCTGGGACTGATAGCGGGGATGCCAGTCAAGAGGCACCTCTTCCGACCGGACCACAACAATATCCTCCGGCAGCCGCTGATTCATAGCGTAAGCCATCCGCTCCGGCGGAATCCTGGACTCCGTGTCAAACACCGCCACATTCCCCAGAGCATGAACCCCGGAATCCGTACGGCTCGCGCCGATCACCCGGATTTCCTCTCCCGTCAGCGCCTTCAGACACTTATTCAAAACCTCCTCAATCGTAACCCCATTGGGCTGGATCTGCCAGCCGCAGTAATCCGTTCCGTCATAAGCGACAACAATTCTGACTCTTTTCATAGAACCTCCATTGGGTACAGGGCATCTTTCAATTTGGGACGTAGTATTTTTGCAAAATACTACGTCCCAAATTACAATTAAAACACCCAGATATGCAGTGGCACGTACCTTCCGATCAGTACCACCGCTATTACATAAACAATTACAACAATATACGCAATATAATCTCTGCTCCGATACCTCAGCGGTTTCATCTTGGTTCTTCCCTCACCGCCCCGGTAGCATCGGGACTCCATAGCCATCGCCAAATCATTGGCCCGCCGGAACGCGGACACGAACAAGGGTACCAGGATCGGAATCATGCTTTTGGCTCGCTGGATCAGATTGCCGCTTTCCAGATCTGCGCCTCTGGCAATCTGGGCTTTCATGATCTTATCGGTCTCTTCCAGAAGGATCGGGATGAACCGCAGGGCTATGGACATCATCATGGCCACCTCGTGGACCGGCACACGGAGCTTCTTGAGCGGCCCAAGCAGCGCCTCGATCCCGTCCGTCAGTTCATTGGGCGTTGTGGTAAATGTCATCAAAGAGGAACCGATGATCAGATAGATCAGCCGGATTCCCATATATACTGCCGTCTGAAGCCCTCCCGCCGTAATCGTAAAGATCCATTTCTGAAAGAGCACTTCCCCGCTTCTGGTCAAAAACAGATTGAACAAAACCGTGATCAAAAGCAGGAAAATGATCGGCTTCAGCCCTTTCATAATATAGGACAAGGGCACTTTCGACATGCGGATGACCGCGATCAGAAACACCGTTGTCGCCAGATAGCCCGGAATACTCCGAAATAAAAACAAAGAAACCAGATACAAAAGGGTACACACGATCTTCACTCTTGGATCCAGTCTGTGCAGTATACTTTTTGCGGGATAATATTGTCCAATCGTAATATCTCGAATCATGCTTCCCTCTCCAGTGCTTTCATGATCTCATCTGCCGCTTCCTGTACCGTAGTTACATGAACGCTGACCGGAAATCCTTTTTCCTTCAGATCATGCATGATATAAGTTACCTGGGGCGCCGCAAGCCCCACCTGTTCCAGTTCCTGATAGTGGGCAAATACTTTCCGGGGCGTATCATTATAAAGAACCTCTCCCTGGTTCATCACCACGATACGGTCGGCGTATTTGGCGATATCTTCCATGCTGTGGGAAACCAGGATCACCGTCATATCCGTCTCCTGATGGAGATATGCGATCTGATCCAGGATATCGTCTCTTCCCTTAGGGTCCAGTCCGGCTGTCGGTTCATCCAGGACCAGCACCTTAGGATGCATAGCCCGGACTCCCGCTATGGCGGCCCGCCGTTTCTGGCCTCCCGATAATTCAAAAGGCGAAGATTTATAATATTTCTCCTTCAGGCCCACCAGCCGCAGGGCCTCCAGCGCCCGTTCCTTACATTCTTCCGGGCCAAGTCCCAGATTCTTAGGGCCAAAGCACACATCCGTCATCACGTCCACTTCAAACAACTGATGCTCTGGATACTGGAAGACCAGGCCCACCTGGCTTCTCAAAGCCTTCATATCGTACCCTTCCTGGTAAATGTCCTCTCCATTATAATAGATCTTCCCGCTGGTGGCCTTGATCAGCCCGTTCAAATGCTGGATCAATGTAGATTTCCCGGAACCCGTATGGCCGATGATCCCAACAAATTCTCCATGGGGAAGCTCCAGGCAGATGTCTTTGAGCGCCTGTCTTTCATACGCCGTCCCGGGACTGTATATATAATTCAAATGCTCTATTTTAATTGACATAATGCTTCCACCAATTCTTCCTTTTTCAAGATCCCCTCCGGGAGATCCAGTCCCCGTTTCTTAAGTTCATCCGCCAGGATCGTCACCTGAGGCACGTCCAGCCGGTAGTTTTTTAGTTCCTCTACTCTTGAGAATATCTCTCTTGGCGTTCCCTCCATGACAACATGCCCGTGATCCATTACATAAATTCTATCCGCATCCACCACTTCTTCCATATAGTGAGTGATCAGAATCACTGTTACCTGTTTTTGCTCCCGCAGTTTCTGTACGGTTTTAAGGACTTCTTTGCGTCCCATAGGATCCAGCATTGCGGTAGGCTCGTCCAAAACAATACACTTTGGTTCCATAGCTACAACCCCGGCAATGGCCACCCGCTGTTTCTGCCCTCCTGATAATTTGTTAGGAGAATGATGGCGGTAAGAAAGCATACCCACCGCTTTTAGACTTTCCTCCACTCTCTGCCAGATCTCATCCGTAGGGACTCCCAGATTTTCCGGTCCAAACCCCACATCCTCTTCCACTACAGTACCAATGATCTGGTTATCTGGATTTTGAAAGACCATACCGGAGCTTTGGCGCACATTCCACAATTCCTCCGGATCTTTCGTATCCTTTCCATCTACCCAGATTGTTCCCTCTGTTGGCACAAGAATGGCGTTTATATGCTTTGCCAGCGTAGATTTTCCAGAACCATTGTGGCCTAAGATGGCAATAAACTGTCCTTCTTTCACATCCAGATCCACCCTATCAATAGCACGGGAAGCGCCGATCACGTTGCCTTCTTCATCCCGTTTCTCATACTCGAATATCAGTTGTTCTGCCTGCACCATATCCGTCTGTCTATCCATCAATCTCAACGCCTCCCAGTGGTTGTTGTTCCTATTGTACGTTATCCCCGGTCTTTTTGCAAGGCGGCAGATTTACCGCAATAATCCCCAGACTTACCAATACAAGGGCCGCCAGATTTTGAAACCGGAAAATATCTTCCCCCAGCAGCAGCGCTGACAGCGCCACCCCAAATACTGGAATACTAAAGCCGAATACCGCCACCCGGCCTACCGGATTATATTTCAAAAGTTCTGCCCACAAGGTAAAGGCGATCGTGGATAATAAGGCCAGATAAAATAGGAGCGCCGCGGACTTAAGTGTAAAATGCCCTACTCTTCCTCCCGTCATCACTCCGATCAGGATCAAAAGCGCGCCTCCAAACAATAGCTGATATGCCGTGATCGCGGCCGGACTTTCCTTATCAGAAATCATTTTCAAGGTAACAGAACTGGTTCCATAGGCAAAGGAGCAGAGCAGGATCAGCCCCTCTCCCGCCAGATGGAAACCGCTTTCCCAAGCGCCCGGCGCCAGATTGATCACGATCACTCCCGCGAAACCGATCACACAGCCAATGGCCTTCCTCCAGGTGATCTTCTCTGATTTCAGCAGAAAATGCGCCATAATAATAGAAAAAAAGGCGTTCGAGGCATTGATCACCGATCCCTTGGATCCAGTGGTATTTGAAAGCCCAATGTAAAAGCAGACATACTGGATCGTGGTCTGAAGGACTCCCTGTCCAAATACATAAGGCACGGAAGATCGTTTGATCCTCACGACCCGCCGCTCCAGCAGACAGGCCATTAAGAATGTAAGAACTCCCGCCAGGAAAAAGCGGCAGCCCGCAAATAAAATCTGACTGCCCGCTCCCGTCACCTGAAACATTTCATATCCGATTTTTACACACGGAAATGCGCTGCCCCATAAGGCGCAGCACACCAATGCCAGGATGACCCTGACTGCCGTATTTTGATAAAATCGTTCCATCTGTTTGCTGGTTCCTCTATTCTTTCTCTGGCTCCGGATAGTCCACACCCATGGTGTCTACCGTAACCTTCTTCATCTTCTGCTCAGTTAACGGACGATCCTGATAGTCGGTCTGAGTTTCCGCGATCTTATTGACCACATCCATGCCCTCAATGATCTTTCCGAAAGCCGCGTAAGCTCCGTCCAGGTGGGGTGACGTCTTATGCATGATAAAGAACTGGGACCCTGCTGAATTCGGATGCATAGCCCTTGCCATAGAAAGGACCCCCTCTGTGTGAGCCAGCGGATTCTCCACCCCATTTTGAGAGAACTCTCCCTTGATGTGATAGCCCGGCCCGCCGGTTCCTCTTCCTTCCGGGCAGCCTCCCTGGATCATAAATCCATTGATCACCCGATGGAAGATCAAACCGTCATAATACCCTTTCTTCACCAATGAGATAAAATTATTCACTGTATTTGGAGCAATATCCGGATAAAGCTCTGCCTTCATGATATCTCCATTTTCCATTTCAATTGTAACAATTGGATTTGCCATAATTCATACCTTCCTTTTTGTATCTCTAAAACTTTATTATCTATTGTAACGGATTGTCTGGATTTCGTAAAGCGGGAAAATGCAGTACAAAGGTAGTGCCTTTCTCCTTCTGGCTGTATACCTGGATAGTTCCACCGAAATTCTCAGTCAGATGCTTCACCATAGACAATCCCAATCCCGCGTGCGCCTCCGCCCGGCCGGTCCGCGACTTATCCGCCCGGTAAAACCTGCGGAAAATATGGGGCAGTTCCTCCGGCCCGATGCCGATCCCGTCATCTCTCACGCTGCACAGGACTTCTTCTCCTTCTTTCCACGCTTTAAGCCACACATGGCCCCCTTCTTTCCCGTACTGGACCGCGTTTGTTACCAGGTTCATGAAGATCCGGGTAAATGCCGTCTGCTCTCCCCAGACATACAATTCCTGCTCGCTGTCGCTTGTGATAGTGATCCGCTTCTCTCCGGACAGATCTTTTAGTTCTTCCGCCGCAAGATTCACGATCTCTCCCAGGTCTACCTTCTCTCTTCCCGCCGGTCTGGCGCTCTTTTCTCTTCTTGCCATTTCCAGAAGCTGGGCGATCATGGCAGACATTTTCTTGGCCTGTCCTACAATAATCTCCAGCGCCTCTTTCCGCTCTTCTTCCGTGGAATCTTCCAGCATGGCGTATTCTCCCTGAGCCATGATCACCGATACCGGCGTCCGAAGTTCATGGGATACGTCCGCCGTAAACTGCTTCTCGTCCTCCAAGGTCGATTCCAGCGTCCCCAGCATACCGTTAAAAGTTTCCGCCAGTTCCCGGATCTCCCCGCTGGCCTCTTCTGTGGGCACCCGACGGGCCAGGTCTTTGCTTCCCGCGATTTCAGCCGCTGTTCTTTGGATATCTTCTACCGGCTTAAAAGCCCGCTTTGTAATGATGAATCCGCCGGCAGCGGCCAGGACTACCAGAACCGGGATCAAGATACAGGAAACAATGAGAAGTCCTCCCGACATAGTCATTGCCAGGCCCATATATGTGATTCCCCGCACCCACACCATATGATCCCCGCCATAGTCTACAGCAATATCATAGGTCAGCCACTCCTGCTCTCCTGACGAAATGGTCTGGACCACACCATTTTTTAACGTGGTGTTCTCTGGAAAAGAGGCCGGGACATTTCCGTCCAGCAGCGCTCCGCTTTCATTGTACAGACTGAACACAATATCGTCATCGTAGAACCGTTCTTCTTCTGTCACATAGCCGCTTCCAGACACTTCCAGCTCCTCGGCGAACTCCGCCACCTCTTCCCGCAGTTCTTTTTCCTGCTCTGACCAGATCATCCGGCCCGCGTAAAGCGCGACGACTCCAAGGGCAAACAGCGCCACAATAGCCACAAAAACCGTATACCATATGGTCACCTTCATTTTGATCGAAAGTTTTTTCATACTCCCTCTCCTTTATGATGTTTCCCGCAGGACATACCCCGCGCCCCGCACCGTCTGGATCAGCTTTTTCTCATGTCCGTCGTCAATTTTCTTGCGCAGATACCGGATATAAACGTCCACCATATTAGAACTCCCCATATAATCGTAATTCCAGATATGTTCTTCAATCTGTTCTCTGGAAAGCACGACTCCCTGATTGCGGATCAAATATTCCAGCAGCGCAAATTCTTTTGCGGAAAGTTCAATCTGCTTTCCCGCCCTGGCCACCTCATGGCTCTTGCAGTCTACTGACAGATCCGCCAAAGTATAGACCTCCTCCTGGGGCTGCACCGTATTCTTCCGGCGCAGCATGACCCGGATTCTGGCCAGAAGTTCTTCAAAAGCAAAAGGCTTGACCAGATAATCATCCGCTCCGATATCCAATCCCGTTACCCGATCCTCAATACTGTCCCTGGCCGTCAGAAGAAGCACCGGCGTATGGTTTCCTTCCTTTCGCATCCGCTTCAATATCTCGATGCCATCCATTCCCGGAAGCATAATATCCAGAATAATCCCATCATAAGGAGTCAGCTTGATAAAATCCCACGCTTCCAGGCCGTCCTCACAGACATCCACACTATAGTGCTCCTTCGTCAGTCTTTTCTTTAAAACATCCAAAAGGTAGATCTCATCTTCCACCACCAAAAGGCGCATAGAAATCCCTCCTATTTCCGTCCATTTTCTCAATTATAGTACAAAAACATGAAAAAAACATTAAAATACCACGCTCAAAAGAAAATCAAGCGGCTGCGCAGCAGACATTTGATTTTCTTGGCGTGGTAACGACAGAATCTTTCAGCGCTTTCGCGCGGCTGACGCTGTCAGGCGGCCGGATTCTGGAGGTCTATTTTTCCAGTCCTGGTTATGAGAAAATCAAGCGGCTGCGCAGCAGACATTTGATTTTCTTGGCGTGGTAACGACAGAATCTTTCAGGGCTTTTGCGCGGCTGACGCCGTCAGGCTTCCTTTTTCTCAAATTCCTTTGCCACTGCCTCCAGCAGTTCACGGATCTTCAAATGCTGCGGACATGCCTTCTCGCATTTTCCGCATTTAATGCAGTCAGAAGCCTTCCCTTTATTCAGCGTATGTATCATATAATACCAGCCGCTGTTCCAGTCCTGGTATGTGTGCTTTGCGTTCATCGCCGCGAACAGTTCCGGGATAAGGATATTTTGGGGACATCCGGCAACACAGTAACGGCAGGCGGTACAAGGGATCAGATCCATAGACCGGAAGATCTTCGCCACCTTTTCTACCGCAGCCATTTCCCGTTGGTCAAGGGGATGGAAGTCTTTCATGCAGCTTAAATTATCCTCCATCTGTTCCATATTGCTCATTCCGGAGATCACCATCTCGTTCCCTTCAAACCCAGCGGCAAAGCGGATCGCATAGCTGGCTGGAGAACCGCCTTTTAACTCATCCAGAACTTCCTTCGCCTCTTTTGGCAGATTCACCAGATTGCCTCCTTTTACCGGCTCCATGACGATAACCGGCTTCTTATGGCGCACACAGACCTCATAACACTTCCGTCCTTCTACCGCCGCGTCCTCATAGTCTACATAATTAAATTGGATCTGGACAACTTCGATCTGCGGATACTCTTCCAGGATCTGTTCCAGCACCGCCGCTTTGTCATGAAATGAGATCCCCACATGACGGATCTTTCCCTCTTCTTTCAGAGCAAACGCCGTCTCATAGGCGCGGCATTTTTTGAATTTTTTAAAATATTCCGCATTTTGAGAGTGCATCAAATAGAAATCAAAATAGTCTACGCCGCAGGCTTCCAGCTGGCTTTCAAAAAACGGCCGGATATCCGCTTCTGTTTTGAAAAAAGTTTCCGTCAGTTTATCCGTCAGGATATAGCGGCCGCGGGGATATCTGCTGGTGAGACATTCCCGCAGAGCGGTCTCGCTTTTACCCTCCAGATATCCTCTTGCTGTGTCAAAATAATTGAATCCGGCTTCCAGAAATATATCCACCATTTTGGAAAATTCTGCTGTGTCTACCTCATCCCCCTTCATGGGAAGACGCATACATCCAAAACCAAAGTTTTTCTTTACATTTTCAAAACTTATCATATCTGTTTCCTCCTTGGTCCTCTTCCATTCCCCATGCGGCCGCAGTTCATCTCTGCCCCGTTTCTTACAGAAACTTCTTTAATTCTCCCATCAGTTTTTCCTCGCATTTTACGATCTTGCCAGCCACAGTTCTGCTCTCCCTAGATGCTTCCGGGTATTTATTGATCTGTTCGCTCAAGCTCTTGATCCCCATGCCGCACCCGTCCATCAAAATTTTAGCGATCTGAGTGTTATCATCTTTGATCAGAAGTTTCATCTCCGTTGTGATCCAGGAGAACGCCTGCGCCAGCTTCTCTGGTTCCCGGCCTCTTTCCCCCTGCTCTCTGAGCAGTTCATCGGTTTCCTTTTCCAATTGCAGATGCCGTTTTTTTGCCTCGTCGATCACTTGAGACAGGTTTGAATCCAGAACATATTCCTTGATCTGATCCATACTGTCAACAGCCATTTTGCATCCAGAACTACATTCCTTTAATAGTGCCAGCGTTTGTTTTTCCATGTCTATTGCCATCCTTTCCGCTTTTCCTATTAGTCTGTCGTCCATTCCGGCAAAATATACCTCTTTCTCTTCCTTCTTTTATTCCAGTTTTTGTTTTCCCAGACGCACTTTCTCCATCTGCTCCGCCAATTCATCTTCCATGGAGTCAAATAAATACTGCTTTTTCTTCTCTCTTCTTGCCTCCCATTCCCTGCGGATCTCTTGGCGGACGATCTCTACTTCCTCCCGGAATTCTCTGGCGGAGATCAGAGTTCCCCCCTGCCCCAGTGTCACCACCTGCTCAACACCGTCTGAAGTCACTACTGTCACGTGATATTTCCGGCCGATCTCATGGACCACTTTCTCAATATACTGATCCGCCGTCTCCGCCTCCTTGGTATAAACCACATGAATGTTGTGATATTTCTGGATTTCCAGCACGTCTCCCTCTACCCTGTAAGCATCGAAAACCAGAATCACTGTGCATTTTTTATAACCCTGATAGTTGCAGAGAATATCCATCAGCCGGTTTCTGGCCCCGTCAATATTATCTCTGGCCAGATCTTTCAGCTCTTCCCAGGCAAAGATCACATTATATCCGTCCACCAGCAGATATTCCCTCAATCTATCTTCCTTTTTGCGGCGTTTCGCCTCTCCTCTGGCAGTTACCCGGCTGGTCTCCGGCGCTTTTTTCCGCTCGATCTTCCCGTAGGTGCGGATAAAGATCTCTTCCAGCTCCTTTTCCGCTTCTTTGCTCTGGGCGTATCCGGCAGAACTTCTGCCTCCGTTTTTCTTCTCCTTAGAAATGTTCCGTCCTTCTTCTTTCTTTTGTTCTTTCTTTAAAACGCTCTCTATATGCATATATTCCGGCACTTGATCCCATGGCACGCTGAATCCTGCTCCATGGCTGCAGAAAATAGAATCTGAAGGGTTGTCCATATCCCTTAAAGGATCATAACCAGCAGCCTCCACAACCGCTTCTTCATTCTGACAGCGTCCATATCCCCGGAACACATAGGATAAATGGCCTCTCCCCCCGGTATAGCCTGCTACCTGGATCTGGTATCCATTCAGACCAGCCGCCGGCACCGTTCCTGTCAGGACCGCCATTTCACCTTCCGTCTTAGGCGGCAGGAACTCTCCGCTCATCCTCTGGATATCCGTCATGGCTCTCCCAAGATTCTCCGAGGGGACTTCCAGCCGGAACTCATAATAAGGTTCCAAAAGTACACTCTGCGCCTGCATCAGTCCCTGGCGGACCGCTCGGTAAGTCGCCTGCCGGAAATCCCCGCCTTCTGTATGTTTTAAATGGGCTCTCCCGGCCTTCAGCGTAATTTTCACGTCTGTCAATTCCGCTCCAGTCAGCACCCCCAGATGCCTTTTTTCCTCTAAGTGAGTCAAAATCAGTCTCTGCCAGGAACGGTCCAGCACATCCTCACCGCATTCGGAAGCATAGACCATGCCGCTTCCCGGTTCGCCCGGCTCCAGGATCAGATGGACTTCCGCGTAATGCCGAAGAGGTTCAAAATGTCCCACTCCTTCCACCCGATTCTGAATTGTCTCTTTATAGACAATGCTTCCGGCTCCAAACTCCACTTCCAGTCCAAATCGATCCTGGATCAGCCTTTTCAGGATCTCAATCTGCACTTCTCCCATAACCTGAGCGTGCAGTTCTCCCAATTCTTCCATCCACACAATTCGAAACAGCGGGTCCTCTTCCTCCAGCTGCCGCAGGTCAGAGAGGGCTTTCGATACTTCGCACCCTTCCGGCAGATAGATCTGGTAACTCAGCACCGGTTCCAGGACCGGCGGATGGGCCGGCGGCTCTTTCCCAAGCCCTTCTCCAGGATAAGTCTGACTCAGCCCCGTGACAGCGCAGATCATTCCCGCCTCCGCTTCCTGGACCAATTCAAATTTACCGCCGGAATAAATCCGGATCTGGTTCACCTTTTCTCCTTCCGCGCCCAGTGTATCCTTCACTTTCAGGATGCCGCCTGTAATCTTCATATGGGTCAGACGATTTCCCTGGCCGTCTCTGGAAATTTTATATACCCTGGCTCCAAAACGTCCGTCTCCTGTCTTCTCTTTTCTCTCAGAAAAGCTCTGCGCGTACTGGGCCAGTCCGTCTAAAAGCTCCTGTACCCCTTCCAGCTTCAGCGCCGATCCAAAGTAACAGGGGAACACCTTTCTGTGCCGGATCATCCGTGAGACCGTCTCTTTCTTCAGACTTTCTGTCCGCAGATATTCTTCCAGGGCCTGATCCTCACACATGGCCAGACTTTCCAGGAAATCCGGTGTCTGCGCCCTGTCAAAAGCGATACAGCTTTCGCTTAATCCATTCTGTATTTCTTCCAGGACCGCCTCTCTTTGAGTTCCCGCCTGATCCATCTTATTGATAAACAAAAAGACCGGGATCTGATACCGTTCCAGCAGCTTCCACAGCGTGCGGGTATGTCCCTGTATGCCGTCCGCGCCGCTGACCACCAGCACAGCGTAATCCAGGACCTGAAGAGTTCGCTCCATCTCCGCCGCAAAATCCACATGTCCCGGCGTATCCAGAAGTGTTACCCGCTTATCTCCCAATTCAAACACCGCCTGTTTGGAGAAGATGGTGATCCCTCTGTCTTTCTCCAGTTCTTCCGTATCCAGAAACGCGTCTTTATGGTCCACTCTCCCCAACTTCCGAATCTTCCCGCACAGATAGAGAATCCCCTCGGAAAGGGTGGTCTTGCCCGAGTCCACATGGGCGAGGATCCCCATACAGAGATGTCCTGATCTGCTCTGTCCATTTTTATCCACTCTATCTTCAGACGTATTTCCCATAGAAAATACCCCTTTCTGTCTATATTATGCATTCATAATCATAGCACAGAAAGAGGTGTAAGTCGATAAAGCATTCGCATCTGTTATTTTGTCTTTTCTCTGAGTATTCTTTCTGCGTAGGAATACAAACAAAATTACAAAAGACTCACATCTTTTTCATCCATCCGCATCTGTTCCAGCCGCTTGATCCGCTCGTCCAGATGATGCTCCGTCAGATAAGCGTATACGCTTTTGGGAACTAAATGAGCCCACTCCTGGTCTGTGGCGATGCAGCTTCTGACCCAGGAAGAGGTGACCCCTTTTTCTTCCGGCGGCTTTCTCCAAAGGACCTCAACCTCCAATCCCAGACTTCTCAGGATCTTATATTTCTCTTCGTCCCACTCATCACACAGTCCCATATAGAATACCGCATCTTTCGGCGCGTACTGGGGGATATATTCCGGACAATTGATCGGGAACGGCAGGATATCATATTCAGACTCCGGAACTCTAAATTCCGCCATCGCTCCCCGGATCATCTCATAACGCTCAAAATAGGTCAGTGGATTTGCGTATTTGGCAGAACGGTTCGCATCATTGACAGACTCTCTGGTATGCAGGCTGTCTGGGTTCGTAAGCCCGATATATAATTTCCCGCAGCGCATCTTGGCCGCCAGGATATACTCCATATGTTTTAAATGAAGCACCTGAAATCTTCCATTTACAACTCCTGTTCTCTTCATAAGTTCTCCCTCGCCTTATCTTTTCTTTTTAGTATGCATGTCTTTAATTGTTCTGATACCGCTTCCCTGAAATAGGGGATGTTCTGCGTACGGTCGGACGCCGCCGCAAGAAGATAGATGGTTCCCTTCTGCATTTTCCAGCGCTTTGCCAGAAAGCTCTGCTTTATCTGCAGGTATTGGATCTTCCCGAATCGTACAGCCAGGAAGCGCCTTCCCATATATCCGCTGGATATGAGCAGGAATTCCTCACTGACTCCCACTCCCGCCGTACGATACCGGCATACCAGCATTCCTCCTGCCGCGGCCAGCAGAAGAGCTTCCGCGGCAAGAATCCAAATCTGATATTCCTGCCATATCACTGCCGCGATCCAGGCCGCCCCTGCCGTCAGCAGGGTCCAGATCAATCCCCGGACCAGCCAAAGCAGCCACACTTGCTTAGGCTGTTTCTGTGTCTCCCATTCTGTCACTCCCGAGAATTCGGGAAGCAGTTCCCGGATTCTTTCCGCATTTTTCGCCTTCTTATCGTACAGGAGGAGAAAGGACTTCTTTTCCTCTTGATCGTCTCCCATCCCTACATTAAGAATTTCTGCCATACATCGTCCTGTCAGCCTTCCCTGGAAAGACTGGGTCAATTTCAATCCATTGATCTTGTCCACCGGGATCGTATGACTGATTTTCTTCAAAAGGCCATAACTGATATAAAGTTTATCTTCTTTTCTCTTCACTTTAAAATCATAGTATTGGATAAATCCCTTGAGCAGGTCCCATACCGCGGAAAGGAAAACAAAGATCACTACCGCGCCGGCCGCCAGAAGTTCCACCAAGCTTCTTCCAATATTTCCTTTGCTCAGAGATTCCGCCGCTCCAGCTGCTGTTCCCACAAGACAGAGAATCACGATCAACGCCGAGAGCAGACTGGCCTGATAAAATCCATGGACAAACATAGTCCCAAGGGATGCGCCTGGTGTATCTCTCAGCGCCTCTTCCACGCCTCCCTGCCTTTTTGCGGGGACCATCTCCGGCGCTGTCTGTCCTTCCTGACCATTTCTGCCCGCCAGTTCTTCCATGATTCCTGTGATCCGTCCGCAAAGGGCTTCCGCTTCCCGCCTTTTCAGGACAATCTTTACATCTGTAGAATCTGCTGTGGATAAACTGTTCGTATCTATCTTGATCTTACAGGTGCCGATCAGCATCTCAAATAAATTCTGCTCTGTATTTACATTTGAAATATTTCCAATCCCGATCGTATTTTTCTTCCGGTTCAGGGTATTCTTCTCAATCACCAAAGTCGTTCCATCAATGGAAATATAAGTCCTGGCCCAGATCAGTATCTGCCAGACAGTCAGCAGGACCAAGAACGCCAAAGCCGCAAGCATTGCCGGCAGGATCTCCCGTCCGGCTTTCATTCCGTGCTCGGCCAGCTCTGCCGCTTCCCCTAAATTTTGGGCGATTCCTCCTACAAGAAGCGCCAAAATGACCACAAAACCTTTCCCCATCCGTTCCGCCACGATCGATATATGATTTCTGAATCTTTCATTCTTCATCATTTGATTGCCTTCCATCTGCGTTCTTCTGCTCTTCCACAATCTCGTTGATCCTTTTTCTGAGCGTATCCGCAATCTTTTCTGCCTTTTCTTCTTCCAGGAAACGGATCGTCACATCTCCCCCCGCAGTCGTCACTACCACCTTAGCCACTCGAAAAAGCTGATCCAGCGGTCCTTTTGCCGTCTGCAGCTTATGCAGCCTTTCAATAGGAACAATATTTCTCTCTACAAACAAATATCCTTCCTGGATATCAATACATTCCTCATTAATGCAATAGCGGTACCGATGATATCTGAAATAAGGGCTCACCGCCACGTCAGCCACCGTCAGGACCGCCAGGATAAGCGATATGATCTTTCCCACGCCAATATCATTTGGGAACAGCCAGAACCAATTTACCGCCCCGATCACCGCAAGCACAACTGTTCCGGTCACCGCCCCAGCCGCATACATGCAATAGAGCGCACGTTTTGATAATTTCTCGTATACCATCATCTTTCCTCTCACAAATCCGCGTTTTTCTCTATTGTAATCCATATGAAAAGAATATGCCAGTACAATTCGGGGTTGTCGGGATAAAGGTCACACGCAGAAGCCGGGATAACTGACTCGCTGCTCCGTCCCCTGCAACTCACATCCACAAAAATATAAGGCTCCGGGATTGTCGCCTAACATAGCGCAATCCCGAAGCCTAACATTTTTAGAGATGGATTTTCCTAATCCCGATGAAATTGGGGATATGGACAGCCAAAAGCAGGGACCTGATCTCAACAAATCCACCCTTACCTCATCCGCAGTACCGGACTGATCTTTTTATAGATAATGAACACGATCAATGATACAAGGACACCTTTCAGCAGGTTAAAAGGCGCTACCGCAAATAGCACAAAGGTGGTAAGATCCGTAATCCCGCTGTTTACCGCGGTTCCCATTTCCACAAGTCCGCTGATAGGCATTCCAAAAGCAGCCGCGTAAGCTGGAAGCAGGACAAATGCGTTAAGGAAACATCCTACGGCCGTCATAAATACGGTCCCGGCGGCCATACCGACGATCGCGCCTTTCCTGGTATGCATCCGTTTATAGATCACTGCCGCCGGAAGAACCAGCGCGCATCCGATCAGAAAGTTGGCCATTTCTCCTACGCCTGCTGTGGCGCTTCCATTGATCACCAGATTCAGGAGGATCTTCAGCAGTTCTATCGCCACTCCCGCAAGCGGGCCCATTGCAAAACATCCTACCAGCACTGGAACTTCGCTGAAGTCAATCTCATAGAAGGACGGCGCGAAGGGAAGCGGAATCTCGAACAGCATCAATACTACCGCGATCGCGCTCAGCATTGCTACCTGGGCCATCTTCCTTACATTTACCTTTGCTTTTGTGTTTGTCATTACTTCTGAACTCATGTCTTTTTCTCTCCTTTTCAAATAAACTCAACAAAGAAAGAAAATCTTCTTAGAATTATGTAACGTCCGCCGTCTTGAAGGACATGCCCTGCACATTTCCCGTGAAAAAACCCCGACACATAAAGTATCGGGGTTTTGCAGCATCACAATCACACTTCTTCTCTCATCCAGACTATACTGTCGGTTCTGGAATCTCACCAGATCAGCCAGCGCGAAACGCGCCGGGTCGCGGACTCTACCGCCGGTTGGGAATTCACAAACATCAGAGTCTCTCCTTCTTGTGTCACCCTGCCCCGAAGAAATTCTTTTTTAGTTCTTTTCTATTATACGCCCCTGCTTTTCCTGATTCAAGACTTTTTTCTTAATATATTGTGTTCTTTCCATTCTTATCCTATAATAAAGTTATCCAGTCGATTATGGAGGGGCGGCTATGACATGGAAAGATTTGTGCCTTTCGGCGCTTAATGAGGAAAAAATGTTTATCGATTCCGGACACCGGACCCGTTTCAAAGAGCTTTTGGACTGTTTCTCAGACCAGCCTTTCTTTACTCCCGGTCTATGCAAATGTATGTATTTATCTGCCTGGGATGACAGTCATTTCTTCATTATGCTGGAAACTTTGAATCAAATGGTCCTTGGCGGTGAAATAAGCTTAGATGGAATGCGTTTTACCGGAGATATACTGGCAAACGAGCAGCAAAACGCGGAAGCTTATGTCTATCTTCTGGCAAACTCATTTCTTGACAATGTTCCTTTCACCGTTCCAGAAGAGGTTTCGATTCCGGAAGAAATCCAATTTATCATTCAACAAGCTTTAAAGGCTGCCGCTGTTATTGACCAATGCGCCTCGGAAATGAAATCTTAGCATTATAAAACCGGCTGTAAAGCTCTCCATTAGAGATTGCTTTACAGCCGGTTTAGGGTTAATCTCCGATCATCATCTTGATGATCTCTTCGTTGGTTTCCCGCATGCCTTCTTTTCCCAGCCGTCCGATATTCGTGATCGTAGCCTCTACGCCTTTGGTAACGATCCCATCGCCGGCATAGAACTGCTGCCCGTTCAGGTACATATGATATCCCAATATCCCCGCGTCCACCGCGGAGGCAATCTTAGCCGCGCAGGAAGCTTTCGCCCCATCGCAGACGATTCCTGAAACAATGGCCAGGGCGTTCACCACCGTATGGATCACTTCTTCATAACCGCCTCCGCACAGATAGGCAATACCCGCGCCTGCCGCCGCCCCCGCGCTGACAGCTCCGCAGTAAGCAGACAGTCTTCCGATTCCTGTCTTCTGATGGATCGCCACCAGATTTGACAAAGCAAGCGCCCGATACACCTGCTCTTCCTCTGTGTTCAGTTCTTTCGCGTACTCCAGTACAGGCAGAGAGCAGGTCATTCCTTGATTGCCGCTTCCAGCGTTGATAATAACCGGAAGTTCACAGCCATTCATCCGGGCGTCAGAGCCGGCGGCGGCCAATGCTTTCGCTCGATTCTTCACATCCTGTCCGTAAGTCTCAAGCAGGACGCTTCCTATATTCGCCCCATAATCTCCCCGCAGCCCTTCTTTTGCGATGGCCGTATTATATTCAATCTGGCGGCTGATCACTTCCCGAATATCGTCAACCTTCACCGTATTGATGAAATCCCAGATACTCTCCATATCCAAAAGGCTCCTGTCTGTAAGGCCTTCCTCCTTCTCTCCTTCTACCGGAAGATCCAGCAGTTTCTCGCCGTTCTTCTCCACCAGCACAATATTGGTATGATAGTTGGCGATCCGTACTTTCGCGGAAGAATCCCCCTTTGAGACCGCCACAATGATATCGAATGTGATTCCCTGGTCAATGTGCTCTACTGTAATCTCCGCCGTCTTTAGATATTCGGCAATCTCCCTGGTCTGTTCTTCTGTCACATCCGCGATCACTTCCAATTCCCGGTCTGGATTTCCTGCCACGATCCCGGCGGCGGCCGCGGACGGGATTCCTTTTAGATGTCCGGTATTTGGTACGATAACGCTTTTTACATTTTTGATAATGCTCCCGCTTGCGCCGATCTCTACCTTTTCAGGCATACAGCCCAGAGTCTCTCTCGCCTTAGCCGCCGCGTAGGCCAGGGCAATAGGTTCCGTACACCCCATAGCCGGAACAAGTTCCTCTTCCAGGATCTTTACATACGCCTGGTACTTTTCATCTGTCCTTTTCATATGAATCTTCTCCTTCCTCTCTGACACACCCGCTGAACTTCTTCTACATTTTGTTTCCTATGAAATTCCTTTCATACTCAGTTGTATCCGTTTCTTTTTCAGATCCACACTCATCACCCTTACATCCACAATATCTCCCACGCTGACCACTTCCAGCGGATGCCGGATAAACTTCTTATCCGTCACTTCTGAGATATGGACCAGGCCGTCCTGATGGACGCCGATGTCTACAAACACGCCAAAATCGATCACATTGCGGACTGTGCCTTTGAGCACCATTCCTTCCTTTAGATCCTTCATTTCCAGGACATCTGTCCGCAGGATCGGAGCCGGCATCTCATCTCTTGGATCTCTGCCCGGCTTCTCCAATTCTTTGACAATATCCCTAAGCGTGATCTCCCCGATCCCCAATTCTTGCGCCAATCCCGGATAATCCCGGATCGTGAGCGACAATCCGGCCAGCCGGCCTTCTCTTACGTCTTCCGCAGAAAACCCCTGCTTCTTTAAAAGCCCTTTCGCCGCCTCATAGCTTTCCGGATGGACGCTGGTCGCGTCCAATGGATTCTCGCCTCCCTGGATCCGCATAAATCCGGCGCACTGTTCAAAAGCCTTGGGGCCCAGCTTCGCCACTTTTAAAAGCTGGCCTCGATTGGTAAACCGTCCGTTTTCTTCCCGGTAAGCCACAATATTCCTGGCGACAGCCGGAGTGATCCCGGAAATATAGGAAAGCAGAGGCGCGGAAGCCGTATTTAGATCCACGCCTACTCGGTTTACACAGTCCTCCACCACACCCGAGAGGGCTTCGCTTAATTTCTTTTGGTTCATATCATGCTGATACTGACCTACCCCGATCGACTTTGGATCGATCTTCACTAATTCCGCCAGCGGATCCTGAAGCCTTCTGGCAATCGAAGCGGCGCTCCTTTGGCCCACATCGAATTTTGGAAACTCCTCGGATGCCAGCTTACTCGCGGAATACACAGAAGCGCCCGCCTCGCTTACGATAACATACTGCACCTTCTGAGGGATTTCTTTCAGCAGTTCTACGATAAATTGTTCCGATTCTCTGGAAGCCGTTCCATTTCCCAAAGAGATCAGCGTAATATGATATTTCTCTATGATCTTCTTTAAGAGATCCTTGGAGGCCTGAATCTTTTTGGGCGTGGTAGGGGCCGTGGGATAGATCACCGTCGTGCCTATGACCTTGCCGGTAGGGTCTACTACAGCCAATTTACAGCCTGTCCGAAATGCCGGGTCCCATCCAAGCACCGTCTGCCCCGTGATCGGCGGCTGCATCAGAAGCTGGGTCAGGTTTTTTCCAAAGACCTGAATCGCCCCATCTTCCGCCTTCTCTGTCAGCTCATTGCGGATCTCCCGCTCAATGGCCGGAGCGATCAGCCTTTGATAGCTGTCTTCCAAAGCTTCTTTCATCACCGGCTCTGTCCTTGGATTTCCGGGACGGATCATCTGCCGCTCCAGGTATTGAAGAATCTCCTCCTCCGGCGCCTGGATCTTTACCGTCAGGAATTTCTCCTTTTCTCCCCGGTTTACCGCCAGGATCCTGTGTCCCGCCAGCCGGTTTACCGGCTCTTCAAATTCATAGTACATCTCGTAGACCGACTCTTTCTTGGGATCTTTGGCCTGGGATAATAAAGTTCCCTTTTTCATCGTCGTCTTCCGGATCCAGCTTCTATAATCTGCCTTGTCTGAAACATATTCGGCAATGATATCCTGAGCGCCCGCAATCGCTTCTTTTACCGAGGACACTCCTTTTGCTTCATCAATATATTTTTCCGCCGCTTCTTCCACGGTTTGTTCCATTTTCTGCAAAGCAATAGCCGCGGCCAGCGGTTCCAGCCCTTTTTCTTTGGCGATGGTGGCTCTCGTCCTTCTCTTGGGACGGTAGGGCCGGTACAGATCTTCCACCACTACCAGCGTCTCCGCCGCCTGGATCTTCTCCCTTAATTCCGGCGTCAGTTTCCCTTGTTCTTCGATACTGGAGAGGACCTGTTCCTTTTTCTCTTCCAATCCCCGCAGATAATTTAAACGTTCATACAGTTTTCTAAGCTGCTCGTCATCCAGAGTACCGGTGGCTTCTTTGCGGTACCGAGCGATAAATGGAATCGTATTCCCCTCGTCGATCAGCGCTGCCGCCGCATCCACCTGCCACTTTTTCACGCCCAGTTCTTCTGTGATCTTTTGATTGATATCCATGCTGTTTTCCTCTTATCTCCGCCCTTTTGGGGCCGCTTTACATATTTTATCTTTTGGTCTCTCTAGATTATAACTGAATTTCCCCTGCCGCGCAATGTATAACCCCTCCAGACATGCGGCGATCTTAAATTCTCTCACGCTTAAATTAGAGTTCACTCTGTTTTCTTGAAAATCCTTGTCCGCTGTGCTATACTGAGGGCACCTTAACCGCAAGGGAAAAGGAATCCCCCAACAGTGCGGCCGCCTGCCGCCGGGAGAAATCAAACGAGGGAGCATTATAAATCTATGAGTCAAAAAAACGAAACCAGGGAATTATCCCGTCAGCAGCAGAAATCTCAGGAAACAAAAGCCAAGATCTTCCAGGCCGCCAAACGGATTCTCCAGAAGAAAGGCTATGAAGCTCTTTCCATCAAAAACATCTGTGAGGAAGCCGGAGTTTCCAATGGAAGCTTCTATCATCATTTTAAGACCAAGGATGATCTTCTGTCCTACTATATTGAAGAACAGCCCAGTATCGACCCGGACCTTCTGGAACTTCCCAAAAGCGCTAAGGAGGCAGAAGCGGCTATTGTCTATGTTTACTTAAATTACGTCCACTACTGCCGGGAACTGGGACTTGAATTCATGGCAAACTACTATACTCCCAAAAACCAGTCTCTCAATCCATTGATCCGTACAGAACGGCCTTACCCGATCGTTACTGTCCAAAACTACTTGCAGAAATGTATCGATGCCGGTATCCTTTCACCCAAATTTTCTCTGGAAGAGATTACCAGTGATATCCGTATCATCGTGATCGGGAATGTATTTGAATGGTGTCTGAAAAATGGAAACGCGGACTTTGAGGGAAATATGAAACGTACTTTGGAAGCATATCTGGACGGGGTTCTTTGATTTATTTGCCGAAACAAAAAATCCTTTAAGTAAAGCTTAAAGGATTTTCCGGAAGGAAACCGGCAGCTATGCTGCCAAACAATAATATCTTATGGTTTTATTATAATCCTTTTTTCCCAGGATTTCTAATTGTTTATTTGAATCTATTTATAGATAGTATCTATAGCAAATACCGCGGGGGCTTACCATGTACTATTTTATTGTAAATCCTAACGCTCGCTCCGGAAAAGGACTGCGGACGTGGAAAATCCTTGAACAAGAATTAGAGAAAAAACAGGTGCGATATCAGGTCTTTTTCACCAAATACCAGAACCACGCCGTTTCGATCGCCAGAGAACTTACCCAAAAGCAGTCCTGCCGCTCTCTTATCGTCTTGGGCGGAGACGGCACGTTAAATGAGGCTGTCAACGGAATCCAGGATCTCTCCAAGGTTATCCTGGGCTACATCCCCATTGGTTCCAGTAATGATTTCGCCAGAAGCTTAAGACTTGAGCAGGATCCCATAAAAGCCCTGCATGAAATCCTTACGCCGTCGCGGTATATCAGTACCGATATCGGGATACTTCAGTATCAGGATAAACGGAGACGGTTTGTAGTCAGTTCTGGGATTGGCTTCGACGCCGGCGTCTGTCACCAGGTAGCGGTCTCCCGCCTTAAAATCCTTCTGAACAAAATCGGTCTTGGAAAATTGTCTTATACCGCAGTGGCTCTTGGCCTTCTTCTTTCCCTTACTCCCGGAAGGATGACTCTTACTCTGGATGGAAAAGAGAGCTTAAAATTTGAGAAAGTCTATTTTGCGGCAGTTATGAATCATCCTTATGAGGGCGGCGGTTTCCGCTTCTGCCCCAAGGCGGATCCCTCTGACGGAAGCCTTGATCTGATCGTAATAGCCGGCCTTCCAAAATGGAAGACTCTGCTGCTGCTTCCTACCGCTTTTAAAGGCTGGCATACACATTTTAAAGGCGTCTTTACCTGCCGCTTCAAAGAAGCCCATATTCTTAGCGAAAAAGCGCTTCCCGTCCACACGGATGGAGAACCCGTCATTTTTCAGCAGCATATAACAGCTGGACTGGAATCCCAGAAACTTCGCCTTATTAAAACCTCATGAAAAATTATTAAGAAAGGGTGAAGATTCTTGTTGATTCATTTTTTTCATGATATAATCCAAATGATCAAAAAGCAACGATCCATAGACCAAGAAACCATAAAAAGGAAGTATCATCATGACGGCCAAGAAAAAACTGATCGACCTGGCAAAAAAATATAGTCATATCTGGGTGCTTTTGTACGGATTTATCTATATGCCCTGGTTCTGTTATCTGGAGAATCGCAGAGGCGTCCGGTATTTCTATATCCATTCACCTCTGGATGATCAAATCCCTTTTATTGAATATTTTGTTATTCCTTACTTGCTCTGGTTCATTTTTATCGCGGCGACCTTAGCATACTTCTTCTTCACGGACAAAAGAGGCTTCTATCGCCTCGCCGCATTTTTGTGTACCGGCATGACGATCTTCCTGATCGTATGTACCGTCTTTCCAAACGCGCAAAATCTGCGTCCGGATACATTTGCCCGTGACAACGTATTTGTAGATCTTGTACGATATATTTACCAAACGGATACACCGACCAATGTGCTGCCAAGCATCCACGTGTTTAATTCGCTCGGCGCGGCCATCGCGATCGCCAAAAGCAGCTCTTTGAAGAAGCACCGGATGCTCCAATGGGGGGCTTATATCCTGACTGCCCTGATCATTCTGTCTACCGTATTTTTAAAACAACATTCTGTAACAGATATGATCGCCGCCTTTGCCATGGCCAGTATCCTTTATCCGCTGATCTACGCGGCCCAGGAAAAGAAAGCTCCAAAGTTTTCCCATCAGCCGGTTTGATCTTTTATAAATATGCATCTAAAAAACTGTCGGCAGATTGATATGATCTCTCTGCCGACAGTTTTTATTGCTATACCTTATCACAGAAAAGAGGAAACCGCAAGTTCTCCTTTGATTACTCCGCCACCTGGATACAGTTGTCTTTTACATACTCCATGACCAGATTTTTTAACGCCGCGCTTTTCAGTTCTTCCTCGTCAAAGGCTTCCTTCATCGCGTCCCCGTCTTCATATCCATAGTCTTTTGCAAGAATTCCAAGCTGTTCTTCATAAGCCTCGTCTGTCAGCTCAATATTCTCTTTATCAGCGATAGCTTCTACCGCCATCTCATCTTTTACATTCTCCTGAGCCACATTCTTGACCTCAGCCTCGAAATCTTCCGTTGTATATCCCATCTGTTCTTCGATAAATTGATCGTAATCCATCTGATAGTATTCAGCCGCGTCTTTATACTGCTGGATCAGCGAATCAGACAGCTCTTCTACTTTCTCTTCCGGATACTCTTTTACTTCTGTATTCTCAAGTACTGCCTGCCACGCATTCTGTTCCAGAGTAGAGTCAAAGCTGGTCTGGGCC
Organism: uncultured Mordavella sp.; assembly: GCA_902406105.1. GTDB lineage: Bacteria > Bacillota > Clostridia > Lachnospirales > Lachnospiraceae > Massilistercora. The sequence goes on along the minus strand of CABPCP010000001.1, from coordinate 78,206 downwards.
TCTTCTTCTAACTGCTTCTTGACTTCTTCCCGGTATTCCTCTACCGTTGCTGATTCTTCAGACAGTGTTTTTACCAGATCGTCCGTTAGTTCCGGCACTTCGTCCACTGTGATCGAATTCACGGTAATGGTAAATACCACGTCTTTGCCTGCCATGTCCGCATTGCCGTAATCATCCGGAAAGGTACCGTTCCAGTCAAACGTCTCTCCCACATTATGGCCGATGATACTATCTTCAAACCCTTCAATGAATACTCCAGATCCGATGGTCAAAGGATAATCCTCGGCAGATCCTCCCTCGAACTCTTCCCCGTCCATCTTCCCTACGAAATCGATGTTCACTGTATCTCCAGACTCTACAGCCCGGTCTGTGATCTCTGTGGTAGTCGCTTCAGATTCCAGCGTGGACTGGATCGCCGCCTCCACATCATCCTCTGTGATCTCACTTGGTTCTTCCACCTGAGCCACCTCTACGCCCTTGTACTTTGTGATCTTTATCGCATCGGTCTCCAGACCTTTGCTGGCCGCGCAGCCGCCAAACACCAGGGCCGCTGTCAGGATTCCTGCCAGAACTATTGCTCTTCTCTTCATTTACTACACCTCGTTCAACTATATTTTCCTGATATAAGCGCGCCGTCATCCCTCCCTATTTCCAGATAAAGGCACACTCTTAAGTTATATCACATTTTGTCTGGATTTTAAAGATATTCTGGTATATTTTCTATCACAGCACCGGAGAAAACAACCGGCAGAACTGCTCTTTCCCCCGAATCAGCAGACCGCGCTGTTCATACTGTTCCCGAGTGATCAGGGTGCTCTTTGCGATGTCATTTTCAAATGCTTCCTCCAATTTTCTGACTGTAGAAGCGCTGTAGATCACCGCGTTCACCTCAAAATTCAAACTAAAGCTGCGGATATCCATATTCGCCGTGCCAATACAGCTTACCAGTCCATCCGCGCACAGACATTTGGTATGAAGGAATCCGTTGTCATACGTGTAACATCTGGCTCCCGCTTCTACCAGCTCTCCGATATAAGAATAAGTGGCCCAGTATACAAAGGGATGATCCGGCTTGCAGGGTATCATGATCCTGACGTCGATTCCGGACTTTGCGGCAATAATAAGACCATCCCGAATATCATCGTCTGGAATAAAGTAAGGTGTCTGGATATAAATATTCTTCTGGGCCATATGGATCAGCCTGAGATAATTGTTCCTGATCTCCCGGCTGTGAGAATCCGGCCCGCTGGATATGATCTGCACCGGATCCCCGCCTCCCCGTTCATATTCCGGAAGTCCGAACAGACGATCCTCCAGAAATAAATTCTCTTTGGCGGCATAGTTCCAATCCAGTACAAATCTTACCGCCAAAGAGGTTACCGCAGATCCTTCCACGCAGATATGGGTATCTCTCCAATAACCAAACTTCCGGCTCCGTCCCAGGTATTCCCGTCCAATGTTGAATCCTCCGATAAATCCGATTCTTCCATCGATCACCACAATCTTCCGGTGATTACGATAGTTGACCCGAAGCTGCAGTTTGCCAAGCACCGCGGGAAAGAACTCAGCCACCTGTATTCCCGCCTTTTCCAGTCGTTCCCAATCTGATCTTCTCATTCCTCTGCAGCCCATACTATCGAACAAGACCCTTACTTCCACTCCCTGTCTGGCCTTTCGCGCCAGAATTGTCTCAATCTCCTGCCACAGCTCGTCATTGCGGATAATATAATATTGAAGATGAATATAATTCCTGGCGTGATCCATCTCCCACATCAGCGCCCGAAACTTTTCTTCCCCATCTGTGTAGATACGGATATCATTATTATCCGTCAACACTGCTTCCCCTTCATTCAAATTGTATAAGATCAGGCTTTTGAACCGCTCCATTTCCGGATTCCGCAGACGCAGCTTTCTTTGGTAGATGGATTCTTCCTGGCGCCGCACCGCGTATTTGATCTCCCCTTCGATCTCCTTCATCTTAAACATCCTCTCCTTTCGGAAATTCTGTCCCAGAATCAGATACAAGACAAATCCAAGGACCGGAATAAAATACAGCAAAAGCAGCCATGCCCAGACCGTCGTCGGATTCCGCCTCTGAAAGAAGATGATCAGAAGTGAAAACAAAATATTGATAATGATAAAATGCTCCAGAACCCACAGATAACCGCTGCCAAGAGCCTGTCCCGCCGTTTCCAGCATGATGCGACCTTCCTTTCCCTTTTGTCTCTATATTATATCTGTATTCCCCTAAAAAGTAACCTCAAAACCTCAAATCTCTTGCACTTGTCCAAAAACAATGATACAATGTACTTCGTGAAAACGAGTTATTTAGGAGGTTTATCATGAGTACATTAACCATCGTTCTTCTCGTGATTTTAGTTGTTTTGATCATTGCCTGCGTCGTACTGTATTTTCTCGGTAAACGGGCAGAGAAAAAACAGGCCGAGCAGCAGGAACAGTTGGATGCTGTCGCTCAGACCGTATCCATGCTGATCATTGATAAAGGAAAGCTTCGTTTAAAAGAAGCCGGGCTGCCAGCTGTTGTGATCGAGAACACCCCCAAGTATCTGCGCCGCTCCAAAGTTCCGGTAGTAAAAGCTAAGGTAGGTCCCAAAGTCATGACTTTAATGTGCGACGCTCAGATCTATCCGCTGATTCCTGTAAAAAAGGAAGTAAAAGCAACCGTCAGCGGAATCTATATCACAGCGGTCAAGGGCTTAAGAGGTCCTCTTGAGACGCCAGTAAAGAAAAAAGGATTCCTGGCTCGTCTGCGGAACCGCTAGGTTTAGTGAAAAGTCAAACCCTGAGAGAAATTCATCTCTCAGGGTTTTTCTTTCGCTCCTCAAACATAGGCCACTCTGACATGGTATACTTCTTTCGGTATTCTTTGGGCGTCATACCGTAAGTTTCTTTGAACAGCCTGTGAAAATGGCTGGAATTCTCATATCCCACAGACAGAATGATATTCTCCACCGGCTCTTTCGTCTCCGTCAGCATATATGCGGCCTGCAAAAGCCGTCTTTTCTGAAGATACTGAGTAAATGTATAAGGAGAATATCGTTTCATCAGCCGGCTGATATAGTAATCCGGCAGATTCTGCTCTTTACAGAACTTGCCCAGACTTGCCGTCTCATACTCTGTCTCGATGTAGTTCATCGCCTTCAATACGATTTCCTGTTCATAAGAGGAAGGCGCTCCTACCGTGATCTTATAAGTCCTTCCGGAGAGTTCCAAAAGCAGTACGCCCATTGTTGCCTGCAGGATCTGCCTGCTGTTCCTGCGGCGGTTTAAAAGCATCCGAGTCATATTTTCCAGAAGGTTCTCCGCTTCCGGCATATCCTGCAGGTGAAACTGAAGGAAATCACCTTCTTTTCTATCGTCCTCCACCGCGCGTTCGATGAATCTGCGCAAAACAGTGTCTTCCCGCAGCATACTTAAAGGATACTGCAAAAAAGCGGGAAGGATCATAAAACGCACCGCAATGTCATGATATTCGGCCGCGCTGACCGCATGAGACGTTCCCTGCTGGAGAAACAGCACTTCTCCCTCCCTTAGAGTGATCTCAGTCTCTCCGTTTATCACATGGGTCGTAGAGCCGCTGCACATATACACCATCTCCATGTAATTGTGGGTATGTCTTGGCAGTGATACAAATCTGGGCTGTTTCAAAATGTCGATCAATGTCATCGGACGCATCACGACCTCAGAATCTACAACCGTATCATTCTCACCTTTTGTAAAGTAGGAAAGCACCGGTTTCCCTTCGCTTAAGATCTTCTTCTCTTGGTCGTTCATTTCTTCCAGATATTCCAAAAGCTTTTTATCCATCCGGCCCACTCCCTTTGTCCGCCTCTTTTGCCGCTTCCTGTCTCTACTATATCACACTTGCGCAATTTTCGTCCTCTTTTTTGCCAGAATCGACAGATTTTGCCAAATTTCTCCTATTCTTACAAAATATGGCCTTTTTTTTACAATCCTGGTTCTACTTTTTTCGGCATTGATCAAATATAATATATTAGACTGAAGCAATCAAAAGAAAGGAGCGGTTATAATTGATCAAGATCCCTATTAATTTTCGCAAGACTGACGACATTGTAAAATTTGTAGAAATCGCAAATCAATATCCTTTTCATATGGATCTGGTAAGCGGGAACCGCGCTGTGGACGCGAAATCCCTCATGGGGACCCTTGCCATGGGCCACGCTGACAGACTCTCTTTGATGATTCACTCCTATCCTTCTCCGTCCACAGATCAGCTATTAACACAGATGCAGAGTTTTACTTAGGATCCTTTTTCCCTTTTCTATGTTTTACACATTCTGTCAGAAGATATTCGATCTGCCCGTTCATGGAGCGGAAGTCATCTTCCGCCCATTGGGCGATCTCGTTATACAATTTCTCTGAAAGACGCAGGGGGACCTGTTTCTTTGATTTCTTTTCCTTTTCCAAAATCCTCCCCCTTTCTGCCAGTTTTTTATTATTCTAATACAGACTGCCGCTGTTTACAATCGGCTGGGCCTCTCTATTTCCGCAGAGCACTACCAAAAGATTGCTTACCATAGCTGCTTTTCTTTCCTCGTCCAGATCCACCACTTCCGCTTCACTCAGCCTTCCAAGAGCCATCTCTACCATTCCTACCGCGCCCTCTACAATCTTCTGCCGCGCATCGATAATCGCGGATGCCTGCTGGCGCTGCAGCATAGCCGAGGCAATCTCCGGCGCGTAAGCCAAATGTGTGATCCTCACGTCTATGATCTTAATGCCTGCTTCCACCGTCTTCTCCTGCAGTTCCTGGCTCATGATCTCCGCGATCTCCTGACTGCTGCCCCGCAGGGACTTCTCATCGCCGCCCTCGTTAGTATCGTAAGGATACTGTCTCGCAGTATTGCGGATAATGGCATCGCACTGGATAGACAGGTAATTCTTATAATTCTCTACATTAATGACCGCTTTCGTAGGATTCTCCACCTTCCAGATCACAACTGCTCCAATCTCAACCGGGTTCCCCAGAAGATCGTTGACTTTCTGCTTCTTGTTATCCAAAGTCATTGTCCTCATAGACACCTTTTTCACAGAATTTCCTACAGAAAACGCCGCAGAGGCCCCTTCTACCTTACCGGTCACTACCGGCGTCCCTTTGACTGTCGGATTCAAGGCGCTGCAAAATGGATTGACCCAGAAGAACCCTTCTCTTTTCAGCGTCCCATAATAATTGCCAAAAAGAGCAAACACATATGCTTCATTGGGATTCAATACCTTCAGCCCGCATAGAAGAATGACCGCTAAAACCAGCAGTACCACTCCCACGCACACACTGAGGCTGATCGTCCAGGCGCTGCCTGCTCCAGCTCCGATCACAGACCCGGCAACGATCACCCCGATCCCCCCTATAATTCCAATTACACCTAAGAAAAGCATTACATATCCATTCATAGGGTTTAATACTTTTTCCTTCCTGATCTTCTCTTTTTCCATATTGTATTCCCCCTTTTCTTTTTGATATCATTTTGATATCATCATAATAGCATCAAAAACCCAAACTGTCAATAAACACAAAAAAAGCTTCCCGATTTTCGCAGGAAGCTTTTCACATTTCTTAGATTATAAACATTTTCAAGACACCGCCTATACAGGATACCGCTACCAGACCATAGGCTGCCAAATACTGATATCTCGTCTTTGCTTTCACATGTACGATCCCTCCGGCCACGCTGAGGAATCCCATCCCCCATGCCAATATCTGCTGTCCGGTCCAGTTGGCGGGAAGACTGTTCGCGCTCAATATCGCAACGACCATCCCCCATGCGCACATTACATAAAATAATCTTCTTTTTACTGTTTCATTTTTTACCAAAAGCAGCAGGATCATCCCCACAATACTGATTGCGCTCATCCCCACAAACATGACCATAATTAAACCAATTGCCATTTTTTATTTCCTCCTTGTCTTTTCTATGGACTTAGGATACCAATCGCTCATAAAGAAATTCTAAATGAATTCCTAAAAAATTCTAAACAAGGGGACGTATATACAGGCTGATCCTGATCTGGAACTGACAGTCTTCTTCTTTTATTTCCACAGTTCCCCCATATAAGGCCGCCAGCTTCTGTATATTTGACAGACCGATTTTATGACTTTCTCTTGCCGGGCCTTCCCCCGTGCGGATTCCATTGCTCTGTATGATAGAAACAGTGCGGTCTTCTTCCTGGATCTCCAGCTTCACCGGCTGACTGTCATCTGCGTATTTCTCTACATTAGAAGCCAGATTATCTACGATCCTCCGAAGAACATAGATATCCGCAAGTCCATCCATACCCTCCATAGATTCAAGCCTTATGCCGCACTGGAACCGGTCTTCCAAGATTTCCTGCCATTCCTGGGCCAGTTGGGAAAACAAGAAGCCCACATCCTCCACCGGCTCCCAGTTTACTTGATTCCTTCCCATAAGCTGATCGGTAAGTTCTTTGATCTGAATCGATTTGGTATGGATCAGAGCAATACAATTTTTCATTTCTTCCAAATCCGGCTCCTTCTTCTCCAGTACAAATTCCGAGTAGGAGATCATCGAAGTAAGAGGCGTGCGGATATCGTGGGACAGGGACCTGATCCACGCTTCCCTCTCTTCTTTCATCTGGGTTTCCTTCTGATTTAATTCCCGCTGGGAAGCGGAGAGATAATTGATCGTCTCCGCCAGCCGCGTCAGTTCATCCATTCCCTCCAGAGGGATTCTGTGGTCCATCTTATTCTCCTGAAGCTTTTCAACCCCTTGGATGATCTGGATCAAATAGGACAGCCTCTGCCCCAGCATAAAAAGGAAAAGGATCACAAACACGATAATTCCCGCAAATCCGCAGATACTCCGCAGCCACACATGCAGCACCCGGACCTGGACATCGGTAAGCTGGATTCCTTTTCTTAAAAAATAGTTTTCCGCGATCGAATCGGAGACTCCATACAGAAAGAAAAAGATAAAGCCTGAGATCAGCGCCGACAGGATCAAGTATTCTAAAATGACTATAGAAAGTTTCTTGCTTTTCTCGTTTTTCTTCTTAGCGTCAGTCCGCATAATATCCTTTCCCCCAGGCCGTTTTGATATACTTAGGATTCCTTGAGCTGTCTCCCAGTTTTTTGCGTATATTCTTAATATGTACCATGATAGTGCTGTCTCCTACCGCCTCTTCTCCCCAGACACTCTCGTAAATATTATCCAGAGAGAAAATCTTCCTGCGGTATGTAATAAATAATTCTAATATCTTAAACTCTGTATATGTCAGAGTGATCACTTCTTCTCCCTTATATACAGACTGACTGTCTAAATCCAGGATCAGGTCTTTGTATGGGATCTTCGTCGGCTCTTCTTCCTCAATCTCTCCGGATGGATGGTACTGCTGCGCCCTTCTCAGATGCGCCTTCACTCGTATTAAAAGCTCCGTATTGGAAAAAGGCTTCACCAAATAATCATCGCCGCCTACCGAGAATCCCATAACCTTATCGGACTCTCCTGAGTAAGCCGTCAGGAAAAGAATCGGCGCGTAGAACCTTTTCCTGATCTTTGCCGCCGCCGCAAACCCGGACAAAACCGGCATATTTACATCCAAAATATACAGATCCACAGTAGAATCCGCAAGATCCAGCGCTTCCTGGCCATCTTTCGCCGCCACCACCTCATAGCCTTCCCCTTCCAGAAGCAGTTCCACGATCTCTCGAATCTCGCGCTCATCGTCCGCGATCAAAATCTTACTCTTTTTCTCTTCCATCAGCTTTTATCCTCCACGTATCGATTTCTACAGATATTTATACTCACCCAGAGTAAAGGAATAGACGATCTTCTCCTTCACCTTCTTTTCCGTCAGCTGTTCCAAAGCTTTTGCGTAATACTCAAGCTGAGCGTGATATTTCTCTGCCAGTTCTTCTACGTTCTTTACCCGGTCCGTCTTATAATCCAGCACTACCAGCCCGTCTTCTTCCTCAAAATACACGTCTATGATCCCTTGGACCAGCACGACTTCCTCTTCCCGCTCTTCCGGATAGAGCTCACGGGCGGGAAGTCCCAGGACAAAGGGCTGTTCTTTCCACAAACGGTCTTTCCCGGCGGCTTCCTTAAGCCGCTGTCCCAAAGGGCTGTCTACTACTTTGCCGATGTCATCCGCCCGGATGCAGGAAGCCATTTCCTCTGAAAGCTTTCCTTCCTCATGGAAACACCGGATTTCCTCTTCTAATTCTTCCCGGCTGTAATCTTTTCCAAAATCCAGCAGTTCCATGACCCGGTGATAAGCGGTTCCCCTGGATGCGCCGGTCAATTCTTCCTTTTCTTCCAGGAACTTTGGGATCAGCGGAATCACTTCCGGTTCTTCATAAACCAACTGACCCAGGTCATCCTCCCCGGATCCCTGCTCTTCTATCAGATGGGCCCGCTTCTTTAATTCTGATACCGTAAACTTCAGCTTCCGCTCTCCTGCTTTTGTATCCGGATATTGATAACGAAACTGCTGGTCCAGCCTTTCTTTGACCTCCCGGTCATAGACCCGGTCTATATCCCAATGTTCCAATATCTGCCGTTTTACCGTATCCGTTGTCTCCCGCAGCACCTCTTCTTTGGTAATCTCTTCCAATCCCAGCAGGCGGAGCTTAACCCCGGCTTCTTCCGGCAGGCTGACAAGAGCGGGAAGCAGCCAGTCCCAGTAGACAGATGCCCGGCTCAGCTTTCCAAAAGGCAGAGCTTCTTCTTTATCCAGTATGATCGACTTCGCCGCTTCCGCCTTTTGGGCGGCCTGGGCAAGGGTCCCGGTAATGATCAGTTTTTCCTTCGCCCTGGTAAACGCTACATACAGCACCCGAAGCTCCTCCGCCAGACTGTCCATGACTTCCTCCTTTTGGATCACTTTCTTGATCAGGCTAGGACTTTTCGTTCTGCTGTCCAGGTCGATGGCTTCCAGGCCGATCCCCAGATCCGGGTGAAGGACCACACTGCTTCTGGCGTCCTGCATGTTGAACCGCTTTCCCATCCCCGCCACAAAGACGATGGGGAACTCCAACCCTTTGCTCTTATGGATGGTCATGATCCTTACCGCGTCAGAATTCTCGTCCTCGATGCTGGCTTCTCCGTAATCTACATCATATTTCTCAAGCTGTTCGATATACCGGATAAAATGAAACAGCCCTTTATAACTGGTCGCTTCAAAAGCCCTGGCCTTCTCTTCCAGCATTTCCAGATTAGCTTTCTTCTGTATCCCTCCCGGCATGGCCGCCGCGTAAGCTCCGTAGCCAGTCTCTTTTAACACCTTCTGCAGAAGTTCATGCATAGGGGTATAAGGAACCAGGCTTCTCAACCGGTCCATCGTTCCAAGGCACTTTTCCAGTTTCCGGGAGATTTCTTCCATCTCCTCTTCTCTGCGGCAGCGCTCCACCGCCTGATGGAAAGGCTCCTCCGGATACGCGCCGCGGATCCGCGCCAACTCTTCGCTGTTCAGCTCTCCCATAGGCGAGGCCAATACCGCTGCCAGCGGAATATCCTGACGCCGGTTATCCAGCACTCGCAGATAATCCAGCACAAGTCCCACTTCCTGCGCGGAAAAATATCCTTCCCGCGTCCCAACATGGGCCGGAATCCCTTCTTTGGCCAACACTTCCGCAAATACTTCCGCAGATCCCCGAATACTCCTGGTCAGGACCACAATGTCCCCATATCTGGCGGGACGCAGATTCCCGCTCTCCCGGTCCAGCACCTTCTGTTCCGCCAAAAGACCGCGAATCCTGGCCGCGATCGCCCGCGCTTCCAGTTCCAGGGCGCTTGGTCCCGCAGACTCGGGAACATCTGATCCGCCAGAGGCTCCCTCTCCCTCCGGCGGTTCCGTATCGACCAGCAGGACTTCCGTATCAAACCCTTCCCCCTCCGGGTACGAGGCTCCCACGTAAAGGGCCGCCCGGTCATCATAGGCGATCCCCCCAAGTTCCCGCCGCATAAGCTTTCGGAACAGAGCATTGACGCTGTCCAGCACCTGGCCGCGGCTTCGGAAGTTTTTGTGCAGGTCGATCCTCTGCCGGGGCCCGTACTCCAGATCATAGGTATCGAACTTCTCCATGAAAAGTTCCGGCCGGGAAAGACGGAAGCGGTAGATGCTCTGCTTCACATCCCCCACCATGAAAATATTGTAGCGTCCCTTTGAAACTCCAGAAATGCTGGTCAGGATCGTCTCCTGGATCAGATTGCTGTCCTGGTATTCGTCGATCATGATCTCATAAAACTGCCGCTGGTATTCTTCCGCGGTATCCGATGGAACCCGCCTGCCATGTTCTTCCCTGGTCAGGATCCGCAGGGCGTACTGCTCCATATCTGAGAAATCGATCAGGTTCCGGGATCGTTTCTTTTCCTCAAATCTCACGGCAAATAATTTCGTAAGGCGGGCCAATTCCTCCATATAGGGGCGGCACAGCTTCAGATCTGCCAGGATCACTTCCGCTTCCTCATAGAAATACTGGGAGGCCAGATCCTTGACCATGTCTTTAACTTCCTCCCGGATCCCTTTCACCTGCAGGATCTTTTCCTCTGAGACTTCCTGATCCCTGCACGCTTTCAGCCGCATCCAGGACAAGTTTCCAAATCCTTTCCCCAGCGCCTGATAGCTCTCTTTCTTCAGGAGCCCCCGCACCGTTTCCCGATCGTCCAGCAGCATTTCCTCGTATACCGCCGGTCCGTCCGGCTCCCGGCAGATCTTGATCCCCCGGTCCAAAAATGTTTCCGCATCCCGTAAGTTTTTCTTTACAAGTTCTATCAGAAGACGGATATACCTGCTTTCCTCTAATTCCTCCAAGCTCTCCGCCTGATAGGCGCTGACGCAATCTTCCAACCATTTCTCCGAATCCGGATAGCTTCTGGAAAATTGAAAGATCTTCAAAATCAGGTCTTCCAGCTTTTTATCGCTTCTTCCTGTCCCATATGCGCTGGCAAAGTTAAGGAATCCCTTCTCTCCTTCCCCGTACTGCTCTTCCAGGATCTCCCCTAACACTTCCCTTTCCAGAAGCTTTAATTCTCCCTCTTCCCCGATCCGGAATCCAGGGTCCAGGTCAATGGCGTGAAAATGATCCCGCACTACCGAAAGGCAGAAACTGTGGATCGTAGTGATCTGGGCGCTGTGGATCAGCGTAGCCTGCCGCTTCAGATGTTCCTGCCGCGGATTCTCCGCAAGTTTCTTCTCGATGGCCGTCCGGATCCGCTCCTTCATCTCTGCCGCCGCCGCTTCGGTAAACGTCACCACCAAAAGCCGGTCTACATCCATCGGATGTTCCGGATCTGTGAGCATGGAGATGATCCGCTCTACCAGCACCGCGGTCTTTCCCGATCCCGCTGCCGCGGATACCAGGATATTGCGGTCTCTTAAGTCGATCACCTTCTGTTGTTCTTTGGTCCACTGTACTCCCATGGTCTACCTTTCTCCTTTTTCCAGATCCTTTTGCATCCGCAGGATGGCTTCTTCCCGGCTCAGTTTCCCAAGTTCCCGGTAGCCAAATCCCGGCATCCTTACATCAAATCCGCAGATATGCCGGTATCCGCAGTAATCACATCCTGTTGTATTCCCCTGCCGGTAGGGTCTGGGCCGTATCTCTCCTTCCAGGATCCTTTGGTGGTTTTCCTCTACTTTTTCCCCGGCAAAATCCATCATCACACGAAATTCTTCATCTGACACTGCCCTGGAAGTCTTGGACAGACTCCCATCTTTCTTAAACTTCACTGGAACCGCCAGAGATTCCCCTGCCTTCGTCCGGTCCAGGTGCTCCAGCGCTTCCTCTTTCAGATTCACGATCCCATCAGGCCGCAGTTCTTTCAGCACCGCCTCTTCCACGGCTCCGTCTTTCTGCCTGTCCACCAGCGGATCCCAGATCCGGTAGTAAAATACTCCCGCGGGGATCACTTCACAGTCAGGATTCCGCTTTTCTTCCTGCCGGACCGCCGCAGACATATACACCATCAGCTGAAGCTGGAGGCCGTAATACAAGGCTCCCGCGTCAAACGCTTTCATTCCTGTCTTATAGTCCAGAACCTTGACATAGATCTTATTTCCTTCCCTGCACAGATCCACCCGGTCGATCTTTCCTCCCGAAAATCTCTGCTCATACGCGGACGGCCGGAAATCCCCGGCCTCAAGCTGGCGGGTCAAAGCCCACACGGTCCGTTCCAGCATCCGCTTGATGCGGACGATCACATATTCATTGCGGGCGGAACTGTAGAGAATGGAATTTCCATAGCCGGCGGCCGCTTCCTCCACGCTCTCATCGATATATGCTCTTCGTTTTTCCCGGGAAACACCGAGCCATCCTCCCGTTTCCGTTTCCCCTTCCACTTTCTTAGAATAGAGCTCCAAAGCGCTGTGACAGATATTTCCCAGATCCAAAGCCTCGAAATCATACTCCTGGCGCTCCTGAAGCCGCAGGCCGTAATCCATGAAATGGGCAAAAGCGCAGGAAGAAAATTTCTCCATCCTGGTAATGCTGTCCTGGAACTCTTTCCCGTATAATTTTTCCGCCGTCTTCCGGGTCAGCGAGTCTTTGGGGCAGTGATACCTGGCCGCTTCCAGAAGCCGCTCTGTCTCCTGTTTCCAGGATGGCTCCTTCTGGTACCAGGTGTATAATTCCTGCCACGCCGGATCCATTCCCTCTCCCATCCCCTGCAATCCCCGGATCAGCCAGTCCATCCCTATAGGGGCGGTCAATTCTCCATCCTGGATCTTCCTCTTCTCCTCATCTTCCACTTCCAGCGCAGGGTAGAGTCTCCGAAGCTCCTGGATCAGATAGGAAGGACGCAGACTCTTTCCGTCCGGGGAGACTTTGCTGTAATAGACCTCCAAGTATTCGGAAGGCTTGGTCAGATTGGTATACAGATAAAACTTCTGGATATAGGCCTGTTCCTTTCCTCCCGGCGCAAGGGAAATCCGCCTTTTGCCAAATACTTCCCTGTCCCGCTCAGACAGAAGCCCGGTACGAATCAGGGCCCCCGGCAGATGTACGTCATTAGCCCCTACAAAAAACAGCGCTTTTACGTCTTTAAGCCGGGTCCGTTCCATATCTCCCGCCACTACCTGATCTACGCCGGGCGGAATCACACCTACCCGCGCCTCTTCCAGTCCCGCGTCAAAAAGCTGGCAGTATTCTTCCAGCCCCACTCTTTCATCTCCCAGGAGTTCCACAAATTTTTCAAACAGCTGGATCAAGATGCGGTAGATCTGGGCGTATTCTTTCGCCAGCGCCAGTTCTCCCCTGTTCTGGAACGCTTCCTCCTGTTTCTTCAGCTTGAGCTGCAATTCTTCCTGAACCATGAACTCATAAACTGCCTGGGTGATATCCTGGACTGTCTTGCTCCTTTGTCTCAGCACATACATCAGACCGTCCACTTTTTCCACAAACGCCACTCTAAAATGGTTCAGCTCTTCCAGCTCTTCTTCCTTCATTCCCTTCAGACGCCGCGTCCATCTTTCCTGCCACCGCTTATAACCTTTGATCCCCAAACCGATCACGTAGTTTTCCAGCCGGTCGGTCTCCTCGTAGGTAAATCCGGCCAGATTGGTCCTCAGGAACCGAAAGACGCTTTCGTATGTGAAGTTCTGCACCCCCATATTCAGCAGACTCCGGATATATTCAATAAAAGGATTCAGAAGAATACTGCGCTTATGGTCCATGAATACTGGGATCTCATAGGCTTCAAAGGCCTGTTCCAGATAATCTCCATAAGTTTCCATACTGCTTGTGATCACACCGATCTCCCGGTAACGCAGTCCCTGTCTCCTCACAAGGGAGCGGATCTTCCCCGCCGCGGCAAACGCCTCTTCTCTGGGATTCCTGGCCTGATGGAGCCCAATAGCGGCAGTCTTTTCTTTATAAATATCTCCCTCAGCCCGGAACAGATTCCGTTCCAAAAACGCCAGCGCCGGGCTGCTTCGGAAACGTTGCGGGACTCCGTCATACAAAAACTCTGGTTCTTCTATAGGAACCTTTAACTCTCCGGCGATACGGGTCAGGGACGTGACCATCTGTTTGCTCAGAGAAAACAATTGATAGGGATGGTCATACCGCCAGGGATCTTCCCTCTGATCCATAGTGACCGTCACGAAAACCTCCCGGCAGTAAGTCAGAAGTTCTCCCAGCAGCCGGTTCTGCACCGGGGTAAATCCGGTAAATCCATCCAAAGCGATCGTCGCGTCTCTTAAGGTCTTCGAACGTTTTACCAGACGGCTGAGCACGTCTAAAAGCTCTTCTTTCGTAATATATTTTTTCTCCAGATAATCGTAAAATCCCCGATACAGAATCCCAATATCTCTAAGCTTATAATACAGCCTGCTGCCCTCTCCCGCTTCCTCCATGACCTGGGAAAGTTCCTCTTGTCCAATGTCATACTGGGTAAATTCAGACAGCGCCGACTTGACCTCGCTGATATACCCGAGCTTCTTCATATTTCCCCGAAGGACCTTCAGCTCTTTTTCATAGTCTCCAGCGATCTTGCGCAGAATCAGATTCTTCCCTTCATCATCCAGCACAGGAAGCAAATTGCCGCCTGTTTCCTCAAATACCCGGTAAGCCAAACGGCCAAAGCTCAGCACGTCAATATTCATGATCCCTTTCCGGGGGTGTAATAAGACAAGATCCTTCTGCGTCTGCATGGTAAACTGCTCCGGTACCAAAACAATATACGAGCGTTCCGGATGACGCATAGAATCTTGGATGATCTGATGATACAACTGATAGGATTTCCCGGACCCGGAAGGTCCAAAAATAAATTTTAAAGGCATAGGTGTTCCTCCCTATGCCTTAGTATACTATATGCTTCTTAATTTTTCTACAAATTCATTACTCAGTGTGATCTTGGCCACATAGAAGACATCCCCGGTCATATAGACGTTCCAGTCGTCTTCCACTTCTACCTGCAGATCTCCCCCCGGCATGTGGACGATCACTTTATTATTGGTCATTCCCAGCTTGTAGGCTACGCCTGCCGCCGCGCAGGCTCCTGTTCCGGAGGCCAGAGTGTATCCGGCGCCTCTTTCATAGATCTCGATAGCGATATTCTCTTTGTCGATCACCTTCATGATCTGTGTATTGATCCGATTCGGGAAATATCTGGCAATCTCCGCGTAATCGCCAATCTTGCACACCAGCGGCTTAGACACCTCCCGCATAGGGATCACACAGTGGGGATTGCCGATGCTGACGCAGGTTACCGGGTACAGCGTCCGTCCAAATACCATGTCTTCATTGATCACTTCCCTGCGCTCTCCAGTCACCGGGATATCGTCGCTCCAGAAGGAAAGTTTTCCCATGGACACTCTTAAGCGGCTCCCTTCCTCATTCAGGAAGGTAACTTCTACAGGTCCGTTTTCTGTATAAAGTGTAAAATGCTTTTTCTGCACATAATCCGCATCTTTTAAATATTTCGCGAAAATGCGGACGCCGTTTCCGCTGGTCTCCGACTCGCTGCCGTCAGGGTTCCACACCTTTACGTACATTCCCTCTTCTTTCAGGATCGGGCCTTCTAAGATCCCGTCCGCGCCTAAGCCTTCGTTCCGGTCGCAGATCATCCGCACATTTTCTTCTCTAAGTTCCAGCTCATTTCTGTTGGGGTCAAATACTACATAATCATTTCCCAGACCATGATATCGCTCCAATACAACCTTCATGATATACCTCCATGCTTTTCCCGAATCTCTTTCGGTTCTCCACTCCATGTTAGTTTCATCATAGCAGGCATGATTTACTCTTTCAAGGCAAATCATGCCCTTTTTATTGCAAATCCTGCTCTTTTCAATTAGAATAGAAGACAACTTACAGACTTTCAATTCGTATAACTCCACACAGCCGGAGGACAGCAATATGGAACGTTATGAGAAAAAGGGATATCTGGACGGTCAATTCCGTCTGTTCCATCTGACAGACCAGGAAACACGGGAAATCGAATACCACTATCATGATTTCGACAAGATCACCATCTTTGTCAAAGGACGGGTAACCTATGTGGTGGAGGGCCGTTCTTACGAACTGAAACCCTACGACATTGTCCTTGTCAAACATAATGATCTGCATCGTCTCACTGTGGACGATCAAGCTCCCTACGAGCGGATCATCGTCTATATCTCTCCTTCCTTTATCGAGGCTTACAAAACTGCCGACTACGATCTGAGCTTCTGTTTCCAGAAGGCTTACCAGGAAGGTTCCAATGTACTGCGTATTCCTTCTCTGGAGAAAAGTTCTCTCTTTCACGCTATTACCCGGCTGGAGCGTTCTTTTTCTGACGAAGGGTATGCCTGCGGCCTTTACCGCCAGCTTTTATTTCTGGAATTCCTGGTTCATTTAAACCGGGCCGCCAGAAGAAACCGGCTGGAATTCCTGGATAAAGAAAAGAATGGCTCTAAAGTCAGCGCCATTCTTCAGTATATCAACGACAATCTGTCAGAAGATCTTAGCATCGGCCAGATCGCGGAGACATTCTATATCAGCAAATATCATATGATGCGGCTTTTCAAGCAAGAAACGGGATACACCATGGGAAGTTATATCTCCCAAAAACGGCTTCTGCTGGCCAAAGAATTGATCCTGTCCGGCATGCCGCCCGCTCAGGCCTGCTTCCAATGCGGTTACCGGGACTACTCCACCTTCTTCCGAGCTTACCGCAAACTTTTCGGCCGCTCTCCTCAGGATGGCCGCACTCTTTCGTAAAGCTGGGCGGGAAGATAGGCTTTGATCAAAACCCCTTCTTCCTTGTACTCTTCTTCCAAGATCTCTCCGTATTTGCGGATCAGCTGGATCTTCCCTCCATCCTGATAAGGAAAGATTGCTTCGATGCAGATCTCCTGGGCGCGTAAGATTCCTTCCACCAAACTTAAAAATTCTTCCAATCCCTGCCCCGTCCTTGCCGAGACCGCCACCGTACAATCCGCCTTAAAATCCCGGATCAGGGGCAGCTTCTCCACCCGGTCCCGTTTGTTTAAGACTGTGATAATAGGTTTATCTTTGACTCCCAATTCCTGCAGGGTCTCATAAACGGTGTGCATCTGCTCTTCCACCTGAGGGCTGGAGATATCCGCCATATGGATGATCATATCCGCATAGCACGCCTCTTCCAACGTACTTCGGAACGCATCGATCAGGTGATGGGGCAGTTTCCGGATAAATCCTACTGTATCCGTCAGAAGGATCTCCTGGCCTCCCGGCAGTTTAAAATTCCTTGTCGTTGGGTCCAGAGTGGCAAACAGCTTGTCTTCCGCCAGGATGCCAGCCCCTGTAAGCCGGTTTAAAAGGGTGGATTTCCCCGCGTTGGTATAACCCACAATGGCGGCCACCGGAAGCGCGCTTTTCCTTCTTTGTTCCCGCGTTACCTGCCGGTGCATCCGGACCGCTTTTAATTCCCGGTTTAGCTGGCCGATCCGGTTCCGGATCAGGCGGCGGTCTGTCTCCAGCTTCTTCTCTCCCGGTCCTCTTGTTCCGATTCCTCCGCCCAGTCTGGAAAGAGACGCCCCAAAACCCGCAAGTCTGGTCTGCCGGTATTTGAGCTGCGCCAGCTCCACCTGGATCTTTCCTTCACTGGTGAGCGCTCTCGCCGCAAAGATATCCAGGATCAAAAGAGTCCGGTCCATCACCTTGACCTCCAGCTCATCCTGCAGATTCTTCATCTGAGCCGGTGTCAGCTCATCATCACAGATAACCCCTGTGGCCTCTGTTTCCCATAGAAGATCTTTGATCTCTCTGATCTTTCCCGTTCCCACATATGTCGCCGGGTGGATCTGATCTCTTGACTGGATCACTCTTCCTACTTCCCTGGCTCCCGCCGTGTCAGCCAGAAACGCCAGCTCATCCAGCAGCTGTTCTGTATCCTCCTGGCCCGGAAGGTTGACTCCAACCAGGATGACCTTTTCTTGCTCTTTTCCTAATTCAATCATACGCTCTGCTATCTTGTCTCTAAAAACTCTGCTTCCTTGGCAGCCGCCTCATCCTCCGGATAGGCTTCTATATATTCTTCCAAAAGCGACTTCGCCTGTTCCAGATCTCCCATCTGTTCGTAGGCGGCAATCTCATTATGCTTCATTTCCTGGATCAGTTCTTTGCTGCTGTCCTCTGCCGCGATCCCCTTCTCATAGTATTGGCCCGCCTGCTCCGGGTTGTCCAGCCGCAATTCGCAGTTGCCGAGAAGGCTGTAGATTGTTCCGCTTTCCTGGCTTCCCTGCTCTAGGGCGGATACTAGCGCATCCCTCGCTCCTTCATAGTCCTCCTGTTCCCAGAGGGCCAGTCCCAATCCACGGTAAGAATCCGCCAGATTATCTTCCTCCTCTATGGCCTGTTGGAACTGCTGGGCCGCCTCTGAATAGGAACCCGCTTCCAACTGTTCCATTCCGCTGTCATAGGGATTCTGTCCGCAGCCCGCAAGAAATATCCCAGCGGCCGCTATGATCAATAAACTTTGAACTTTTCTCATATTTCCTCCTAAGCTGTGTATTTCACAACCCCGACCGCGTTCAGGATCACAGTGAACATGACTCCCACTTCTGCCAGGATCGCTTCCCACATCCCAAAATATCCGACCACCGCCAGAACCAGCACCATCGCCTTAATGACCAGCGCAAAAGAAAGATTCTGGCTGACCACTCTCAGGGTTTCTTTCGCGATCCGGATCACTTCCGTAATCTTTCCAAGCTCATCTTCCATCAGGATCACATCCGCGGCCTCTACCGCCGCGGCCGATCCAAGATCTCCCATTGCGATTCCTACGTCCGCGCGTGTCAGGATCGGCGCATCATTGATGCCGTCCCCTACGCATACCAGCCGCTCTGTAGAGTCCTGCAAAGACAAGAAATCCTCTACCTGTTCCAGCTTATCCTTCGGGAGCAGGTTGGAATAAACATAGTCCATTTCCAGTTCATCGGCCACCTCCTGGCCTGCCGCTTCCGAATCTCCTGTCAGCATGACCAGAACGCCTCTGCATTTCTCCTTCAAATATTGAAGCGTCTCCTTAGCCTCTTCTTTGATCTCATCCGCGATCACGATATATCCCGCGTAACGCCGGTCTACCGCCACATATACGACTGTGCCGGCCTTCTCTATCTCCTCTGCCTCCACTTTCTGCTTCCGCATCATACGCCAGTTTCCCACATATACCCGCTGTCCCGCATAGGTGGCTGTAATCCCGAATCCTGGGATTTCTTTCATCCGATAGACCTTTTCTTTATCCAGAGTTTTCCCCCGTTCTATATATGCCTCCGTCAGAGACTGCGCGATGGGATGATTAGAGTAGCTTTCCACATGGGCCGCGATCTCCAGCAGTTCGTCCTCGCTTATTCCTTCTGGCTGGATCTCCTTTACTTTAAACACGCCTTTCGTTAAGGTTCCTGTCTTATCAAAAATGAACGTATCCGCTTTCGACATGTCTTCCAGATAATTGCCGCCTTTTACCAGGATTCCCTGCCGTGCCGCCGCGGCGATCCCTCCAAGGAACGCGATTGGGATCGACATGACGATTCCGCTTGGACAGGCCACGATCAGAAAGATGAGTCCCCGATAGATCCAGGTATCCCAGTTGCCGTAAGAAAAGGTAAGGGGCGGATAGATCATGACCAAAAACGCAAGCCCCAGCATGATCGGCGTGTAGATTCTCGCGAAGCGAGAGATGATCGTCTCGCTTTCCGCCTTTTTATTCTGCGCTTCTTCTACCATCTCCATGATCTTAGAGACGGTAGACTCTTTATATACTTTAGATACTCTTGCCTCGATCACTCCCCGCAGATTGATGCAGCCGCTGTAAATCCGGTCCCCCGGTCCCGCGCTGACCGGAACAGACTCTCCTGTCACCGCCTTTGTGTCGATGGTCGTTGTCCCGCTCGTGATGACGGCGTCTACCGGTATTCTTTCTCCCGGTTTGATGATAATGATATGATTGCGCTTTAATTCTGAAGGATCTACCTGCTGTTCCTTTCCCTTTACTTTGCGGGTCGCGTACTGAGGACGTATATCGATCATCTCAGCAATAGACCTCTTTGCCGTATCTGTGGAAAACGCCTCGAAGATCAGACCCAGTTCAAACAAGATCATGACCAAAACGCCCTCTTCATACCGCTCAACGCCAAAAGCCCCGACCGTAGCCAGGATCATCAGCGTATACTCTGTCAGAAACCTTTTTTGAGCAAACCGGTCTCGTAGTCCCATAAAAGAATCGAATCCAACAATCAAATATGCAATTAAAAACCAGATGAATCTTACCCAGTCTGACAAGGTCACCTGCGCTGAAACTCCCAATGCGCAAAGATAAACCAAAACGCCAGCACCAAAGATCAAACTTCTCCTTTTCAACTGCGCCGTCATAACTCTACTTTCCTCTTCTATAACTATCTATATGCAGGACATACTGCAATCATTCTACACCAATTAATTATGCCAAATGGTTTTTGTGATTTCAACCATTTGGCATAAAAACAAGACAAAATTAACATTTTCGTAACCATTTTTACTGTTTTCTAAAAAATCATCGCCCCATTGGGGTTCAGTCGATCTGCCAGTCGATCTCCGTTTCCCCATGCTCCTTCAAAAAAGCGTTGGTCTTGCTAAAGGGCCGGCTCCCAAAGAATCCCCTAAACGCGGACAAAGGACTTGGATGAGGCGATTTTAGGATCAAATGATTTGGGTTATCAAGCATGGATGCCTTGCGCTGAGCCGGCGCTCCCCACAGGATAAAGACAATCGGCCGATCCTCCTTGTTTAAGGCCCTTATCACCGCGTCTGTAAATTCCTCCCAGCCAATATCCCGATGGGAATGGGCCTGATGGGCCCGTACAGTCAGTACGGTATTCAGCATCAGCACGCCCTGCTCCGCCCACTTTGTAAGGCATCCATGGTCTGGGATCGTACAGCCCAGATCGTCATGAAGCTCCTGATAGATATTGACCAGGGACGGCGGGATCTCCACTCCTTTCCTTACGGAAAAGCAAAGGCCATGGGCCTGTCCGTAATTATGGTAAGGATCCTGTCCTAAGATCACCACCTTCACCTGATGGAAAGGGGTCAGATGGAACGCGTTGAAAATGTCCTCTGCCGGGGGAAAGATCTTCCTGGTCCGGTACTCCTGGTTTACCGTCTGGAACAATTGTTTATAATATGGCTTCTTAAACTCATCCTGCAGGACTTCAAGCCAGTCGTTGCTGATCGCCGCCATGCTGTTCTTCTCCTTTTCCATTACAGACGTACGGATACGCCTTTTTCTCTCAAGTATTCTTTTACTTCCCGGATTTCCAGTTCTTTATAGTGGAATAAGGAAGCCGCCAGAGCCGCATCCGCTTTCCCTTCCGTCAGGGCATCATAGAAATGCTCCAAGCTTCCCGCCCCGCCGGACGCGATCACCGGAACCGATACGGTCTCCGCAATAGCGCGGGTCAGTTCCAAATCGTATCCTGCCTTCGTCCCATCACAATCCATGCTGGTGAGCAGAATCTCTCCCGCGCCCAGCTTCTCCGCTTCAGCCGCCCACTCCAGCGCGTCGATCCCCACATCAATGCGGCCTCCATTTTTATAAATATTCCAGCCGCTGCCATCCGGCCTCCTTTTTGCATCGATCGCCACAACAACGCACTGACTGCCAAACTTCTCCGCCGCATCCGAGATCAGTCTTGGCGTATTGATAGCGGAAGAATTAATCGAAATCTTGTCCGCCCCTTCCCTGAGAAGCGTCCTGAAATCTTCCACTGTCCGTATCCCGCCTCCCACGGTAAACGGGATAAATACGGTCTCCGCCACTTTGCGCACCATATCCGCCACGGTTTTTCTAGCGTCGGAAGAAGCCGTAATATCCAGAAACACCAGTTCGTCCGCTCCCGCCTGATCATAGGCCGCCCCGATCTCCACCGGATCTCCGGCGTCTTTCAAATCTACAAAATTAACTCCTTTGACCACCCGGCCGTCTTTCACGTCCAGGCAGGGAATGATTCTCTTCGTATGCATACCTTCCCTCCCAGTCTATATTTCCACAAAATTCTTAAGAATCTTTAATCCTGTGCTGCCGCTTTTCTCCGGATGAAACTGACAGGCGAAGATATTATCTTTCTCTACAGAGGCATGGATCACCGGGCCATATTCTGCAGACGCCTTCACCATCTGTTCATCCGCCGCTTTCAGATAGTAGGAGTGGACAAAATACACATAGGCCCCTTCCGGGATTCCCTGAAACAGCCGTCCCTCATTCTGAAGATTCAAGGAATTCCATCCTATATGCGGGATCTTGCGGCCTTCTCCTTCCGGGATACGCAAGATCTCCCCCTTTAAGAGTCCCAGGCCGACAGCACCCGGAGATTCTTCGCTTCTCTCAAACAGGAGCTGCAGGCCAAGGCAGATCCCAAGGAAGGGGATATTGCGTTCCGCCACCTGATAGATCACTCCCTCCAGGTCATACTGCCGAATCTTCTCCATGGCGTCCCCGAAGGCTCCTACTCCTGGAAGGATCACCTTATCCGCCGCCAGGATTTCTTCTTTATCCCGTGTAATTGAAACCTCCTGTCCCAGAAACCGCAGGGCTTTCTCCACGCTTCTGATATTTCCCGCGTCATAGTCTATGATTGCGATCATTCTTCTAATCTCCTTATAAAATGAAAACTCTGTTTTCTATTTTACATCCAGTTCAAACCAGAATTCAACACCATTGTCATAATTATTGACTCCATATTCCTGATGGAAGGACTCCATGATCGCTTTCACGATCGATAGACCGATCCCATTTCCGCCGTACTCCCTGGTATGGGCCTTGTCCACTTTGTAGAATTTATCCCAGATATGGGCCAGATCTTCCTCAGGGATGGGCTGCCCGGTATTGAACACGCTGACCCTGGCTTTATCCGGTCCTTTCATTACTTTCACTTCCACCACCTTTTCACCGTCTACATGATGGAAAGCGTTGCTGATATAGTTGCGGAGCACCTGTTCTACCTTGAATTCATCCGCCCATACATAGACCGGTTCCCGCAGGCCAAAGATCACCTGGGCTTCCGCCTGCTGAGCAAGGATCTCCATGCTCTGGAGAATTCCCCGGATCAATTCTGTAATATCAAACCGTTCAAAAACGATATCCTCATCTCCAAATTCCAATTGGTTCAAGGTCAGAAGGTTTTTCACCATCTGATTCATTTTTGCCGCCTCGTCCATGATCACGTCGCAATAGAACTGCCTGCTGTCCGGATCGTCACTGACTCCTTCCTTCAGCCCTTCCGCATATCCCTGGATCAAAGCGATCGGCGTCTTCAGCTCATGAGACACATTCCCCAGAAATTCCGTCCGCATCTGTTCGATCTTCTCTTTCTGTTCAATATCATGCTTCAGACTGTTATTGGCCTTCTTCAGTTCAGAAATCGTACTCTCCAGTTTTTCTGACATCCGGTTGAAATTAGCCCCCAGCTCTCCAATCTCATTTTTCCCGCCGCTGTTGTATTTGGCCTCAAAATCCAGATTCGCCATCCGGTCTGACAAAGCTGTCAGTTCCAGAAGCGGCTTAGTCATCCGCTTGGAGAAATACCAGACCAGCACAAGAGCAAGGATTCCCAGAACGCTTCCGATATAAACCAAAAAGCGGTTGGAAATCTCCGCGCTCTCCCGAATCCCTTCTACAGGGCTCCTCAGCAAAAACTGATTGTCGTTCCCTATATGGCCCCACATATCAATATATTCCTTCTGGTTCCAGGGATCAAAAGACTGGCTGATCTCATAGTCATTGGTTTTCTCCAGAACCTTCCCCTGCTTCTGGGCCTGATTCAAAAGATATCCCACCAGCTGATTCCGAAGGAGCTCCGGATTTTGTACATTGGTAAACACTTTTTCTAAAGTCTGATCGCTGACCAGAAAGGAAATGTTATTCTCCTCCGCAAGGTGGGCCAGTTCCGTAGACACATCTTCATTCTCGATACTCCCGTCTTCTACCGCGGTATTCAGTTCCTGATACATCTCAATAAAAGCCACTTTTTTATTGTTGATATAATATGGCTCTAAAAAGCGGAGATTGATCATCATAAGGGCAAGGATCAGCACGATCAGCAATCCCGCGAAAACCGCTGTTACCTGCCACTTGATCGAATGCTTCATTCTGCGTCCACCTCGAACTTATAGCCCATCCCCCAGATGGTCTTGATATAGCTTCCTCTGTCTCCCAGCTTATTTCTCAGCTTCTTCACATGAGTATCGATGGTTCTGGCATCTCCAAAATAGTCGTAATTCCACACATTATTCAGGATCTTCTCCCTGGAAAGGGCAATCCCTTGATTCTCTATGAAATAAGTAAGAAGCTCAAATTCCTTAAAGCTCAACTCCACCTCCTGCCCGTCAATCCGGACCTGGTGAGCAGATTTATCAATAGAAATCCCTCCCGCGCTTACTACCTCTTCCGTTCCAAGGGCATGGGAGCGCCTAAGGATCGCTTCCACTCTGGCCACCAGGATCTTGGGGCTGAAGGGCTTTGATATATATTCGTCCACTCCCAGATTAAAGCCCTGCAGTTCATCCCTTTCTTCCGACCTCGCGGTCAGCATGATCACCGGAACATTGGAGGACTGGCGGATCTCTCGGCAGGTCTGCCAGCCGTCCATCTTTGGCATCATCACATCCAGGATCACAAGCGCGATGTCTTTCTCCTCATAGAAGATCTCCATTGCTTCCAGTCCATTTTCCGCCTCCCGGACCGCATATCCTTCCCGCTCCAGGAAGTCCCGGACAAGTTTGCGCATCCTGCTTTCATCGTCCACTACCAGTATCTTTATCTTATCCATATTGTTTACCTCCATTTTTCTCATCATAGCAGGCAAATATGACGTTTCTGTGAAATATTTCTTCCATTATAGCATACTGTAATGATTTCTTCAGGTTTTCTTAATGGATTTTAGAAACCCTTAACCCAGAGGACACACTTCCTTCATCTTTTTCTCGTATACTGATAATCAAACAAGGAGAGATCCTTTTCAAATAGATTTATTTTCCTTTTCTCTGCCAGAGCTTCACGGTTCTGGCTTTTTTTATGCATTTGCAGAATATTTTGTTGAATATTGTCCACAAACGCAGTATATTCAAATCACAAGATGTAGTGCGATAGAAATAGGACTGTTATAAAGCTTCTAGGAAAACAAACGTTACTCTGACTATGATTTATTCTATATTCAAGTAGATAGTAAAAAGTGGATATTGACATTCTTTTGAATATAGCAGAGGCATTGGGGAAGTGGTATAACCGCTGCAGCGATTATATAGATCAATGTAAGGTATGAATGAGGAGGGAAAAACTATGAAAAAAAGAATTGTAGCGTTTTTGTTAATCTGCCTATTGGCAATCGGACTTTCGGCGTGCGGAGGGGGAGATTCCAGTTCTCCAAGTGAAGAAGAACCTGAATATGTGGACAATATTAAAGCTGTTGCTTCAGACCCTGATGCCTATAAGGGGAAATATGTAAAATTTTGCGGAATGGTATCCCCTGTAGATGAGGATGAAGACACATATGGCCTACAGGTATACCTGGACACAAATTATAATGATAGTGTTCTTGTTGAAGTTTCGAAAGATATTGCCCCGGAACCTTTTTCTTCCGATGAATATGTAATAGTCGATGCCAAAATCAATGGTGCGTATGATGGCGAAACTGTCATAGGAACAGATTCCACTTGGGCCCTGCTCGAAGCTATCAGCATTGAGAAAACGACCTACATGGAAGCCTTTGCTCCAGCTACAAAAGAAATTTCACCGAATATTTCTTCTGAACAAAATGGACTTACCGCAACCATTGATAAAATTGAATATGCCGATTCAGAAACCCGTATATATTTAACTATATCTAATAACAGCGAAAATACTATATCATATGGATCATATAGTATCCGATTAATTCAGGATGGCCAGCAAATCGAACAGGATACAACTGGCGAATCTTCTTATATGGGCAATTACCCTCAACTGAGTTATGAGGTTGCGGCTGGCGCTTCTACTTCTGGGATCGTAGTATTTCCCGCAATAGATCAAACAAAAGATTTACAGGTAATTATCCCAGATGTATATAGCGATAATTATGAAATTGAATTTACAGATTTCACTATCGATGTAAGCGCCGAATAACAAATAAAAACCGCCCGGTGCGTCAATACCAGGCCACCGGGGCATACAGCAACAATATATTTACCCGGACAGCCGATAGGGTGCATACCGCCGTTTCCGAGTCTTGCGGAAGGGGTGGTTGATATGAGTACATATGAAGAGTTCATGATTATACTGACCGTTGGTCTCTTAATTGTAGCAATTCTGAATTATACCCATAGAAAATAGCACCCCAGCTCTGGCCAAGCTTTTGAGGTGCTATTTCTAGTTACTGATAACTTTGCCGGAAACGGATAGGTTTGCTCTATCGTATCGGCTGTCTTGTTAAGTATATTATAGCAAATGCTCCTAGAATGTCAACCGTCCCGGCAGCGCCGCGCCCCCAGCATAACAGGTGGTTAATATTTCATAAACTCAACAGAGCCATGCCCCATAGTAAAATAAGGACAGCGTAAGCTGTCCTTATTTCTGTTCACCTCAGTCAAAGCGCCTCCCGCATATCCCATGGCATATGCGGGGTTCGTCACTTCGCGGTCAAGTGGACCTGGCGGGAATCGAACCCGCGTCCGAAAGCCCATCCACCAGGGCATCTCCCATCACAGTCATTATTTTGACATTCCCTTGGCCAGACGCCTAATGACAGGCTTCTGACTTCAGTAGCTTCATAAGTTCTTCCATCTCCTCAAAGCTTTGGAGGTGAAGTGCTCCGCCTTTTTTGAAGCCGGTGACTTAAGCAGCGGATGACCTAAGGCCGACTACTGCCAAAATTAGGCAGCGTACGCTAACTGTCTATCGTCTGCGTTTATATTTAAGTGGAACTTTTAACGTAGTGTCCCGCTACGGATGGCTTCCCCAACTTCCAGACCCCCGTCGAAACCAGTACAAGCCCTTGTTTTACGCTCTCTCTGGTTCGCAGACTGTCTTTCTTTTGATAGCCATTTCATTATATGCAATGGGTTCTTATTTGTCAAGGGAGAGCCGCCGCGCTCTTTCCCCTTCCTCCAAGGGGATATCCTGATACCGGTAGACTGACAGCAGTATTCCAAAGATCACATAGGTGACCAGCATCACCGTTCCGCCGCCGGTAAGGAAGGGACAGTAGATCGTTCCTGGAAGAATGATCCCCATATTGCACAGCACATAGATCAGCACCTGCGCTGTCATGACCACGGCGCTTCCCGCGCCCATCAACATTCCCAGCCGGTTCTTCTGCTGCAGAGATACCCGGAACAGACGGAACACCAGATACAGGATCAGCCCGATCAGTACCAGCGCCGCCAGGATCCCATAATATCCTGTAATATAGGTAAGCACAAAGTCTGCTGCCGAAAATGCTTCTTCCTGATCCAACATCTGCTGGCTTGCCCCAATAAGCTTACTGCTGCCAAGGATATCTTGGAGGGTCTGGCGCGCCCAGTTTCCTCCCTGGTCAACCCTGCCGAACAGTGCGGCAAGCCTTACTTTCTGATACTCGTTTCCAAACAGCAGCGTGATCCCCGCGCTCAGGGCCGGCAGCAGGATCACCGCGCACCCTAATCCGAACAGCACTTTTTTTCTTGCCGCAGGGAACCATTTCTTCCACACCGCGATACCAAGAATCACCAGGTCAATGATCAGCAGCAGCAGCGCCGCCCCTGGGCCGGAACAGCTTGCAGCCGCTATCACTCCAGGGAGTGTCCAAAGCAGGCACATCCCCAATCCCAGATATCCTTTCTTCTGGTAATGATACACGATTCCGCCATACAATGGGGCAAACAGCGGCCAGATCAGACTTATACTGACCACATACCCCATAAAGTACAGGTACCCGCTCATCCCATTGACCACTACGCCTGTAAATGTGTTTCCCGCCAAGAGGGCCAGCGCCAGTACGAGGGTCCATGTTCTGGCTCTCCTTCCGATCCTGCTGTAATCCGCCAGGCAGATCCCGATCATCAGGGCCAGTCCCAGGCACAGGTAGATCCCCTGAGTGGTCACATCCCCAGTCATAAAGATTACATCCGGCAGTTTTGCCGCAAGGAGAAAACGAAACGCCATTCCCGCCACGCTCAAAAAAGCGATCAGGGCAATGCTTCCCCAAGGCATCTGGGGCCGGTGTATCAGATCCATGGCCACGCCTGTCTCCACTGGATCTCCCATCTCCTGGACGGCCGCCTCCTCCGCCTCTGATCCTGACATTCCCTGGGCTAGGAAAGCTTCCTTTTGTTCTTCAATGTGATCCTCGATCTCCCGCTGCACAGCCGCGGCCGCCGGCTTTGACCGTATCTGCTCAGCCAGGGTATCCAGATATTCCTTCCTATCCATAACATACACCTCCAAGAACACCCGCGACTGCCTTGGAATACTCTTCCCATTCCTCTTTCTTCGTTTTTAGATAACGCTTTCCCTCCTTGGTCAGCCGGTAATATTTCCTGGTTTTCCCCAGGACATCCTGCTCATAAGATTCTACATATCCTTTGGATTCCATCCCATGGAGCAGGGGGTACAAAGTCCCGGCCTTCAGCTCAAATACATTCCGGGATTTATCCCGGAGCGTCTCGATCATTTCATATCCATACATATCTTTTTCTTCAAGAAGTTTTAGGATCAGCATAGACGTACTTCCTGAGATCAAACTTTTATCAACCGCCATTTTCATCCTCCTTTTTGAAATGCTTGTTTTTTATATATAGATTGTCGATATATTGTTTATCTATATATTATATCGATTACCGATATATGTCAACCGTTTCTTTCCGCAGATTTTTATATAATTCTATATTTTATACATTTCTATTGCATATTTTGCATATTATTAAATTTATTTCATTTTTTTCTTGCATATTTATAAACTTTAGTGTATAGTATTTGTTACGGCGAGAAAACAGGAACACACTAGAAAAATACATAGATTCAGGAGGATTCACTATGAAAGAGAAAGTTGTATTAGCTTATTCCGGCGGACTGGACACCACTGCTGTCATCCCATGGTTAAAAGAGAATTTTGGTTATGAAGTCATCTGCTGCTGCGTCAACTGCGGACAGGGCGAAGAGCTGGAAGGACTGGATGAACGTGCCAAATTATCCGGCGCTTCCAAATTATATATTGAAGATATCGTAGATGATTTCTGCGACAACTATATAGTTCCCTGCGTGCAGGCACACGCCATTTATGAAAATAAATATTTGCTGGGAACAGCCATGGCAAGGCCGGCGATCGCTAAGAAGCTGGTAGAGATCGCGCGTAAGGAGGGCGCTTCCGCCATCTGTCACGGCGCGACTGGAAAAGGAAACGACCAGATCCGTTTTGAACTTGGCATCCGGGCATTGGCTCCAGATCTGAAGATCATTGCTCCTTGGCGGATGACAGATATCTGGACCATGCAGTCCCGAGAAGATGAGATTGAATACTGCCATAAGCACGGCATCGATCTTCCTTTCGACGCCAGCCACAGCTACAGCCGTGACCGGAACCTATGGCACATCAGCCACGAGGGACTGGAACTGGAGGATCCGGCCAACGAGCCAAACTATGACGATCTCCTTGTCCTTGGGGTAACGCCGGAGAATGCCCCGGACGATCCGGAGTATGTGACCATGACTTTTGAAAAAGGTGTTCCAAAGAGCATCAACGGAGAGGAAATGAAAGTTTCCGATATCATCCGCAAATTAAACGAACTGGGCGGAAAGCATGGCATCGGAATCTGTGACATCGTAGAAAACCGTGTTGTAGGTATGAAATCCCGCGGCGTCTATGAGACTCCCGGCGGAACCATCCTCTATGAAGCCCACCAGCAGTTAGAAGAGCTGGTTTTAGACCGGGCTACTTACGAAGTGAAAGAAGAGATGGGAAATAAGCTGTCTCAGGTTGTATACGAAGGCAAATGGTTTACTCCCCTGCGTGAGGCGATCCAGGCGTTCATCGAAAGCACCCAGGAATACGTGACCGGCGAAGTAAAATTCAAACTCTATAAGGGAAATATCATCAAAGCCGGAACCACTTCCCCATACTCTCTCTACAGCGAGTCTCTGGCAAGCTTTACCACCGGAGATCTGTATGACCATCACGATGCGGACGGATTCATCAACCTCTTCGGACTGCCGCTGAAAGTCCGGGCAATGAAAATGCTGGAAGTAGAGAAGAATCAGAAGTAAGATCGGGGTTGTTGAGACAAAGACCACACAAAAGGCCGGGAATGACTGTTTCAATGTTCCGTTCCCTGCAGCTTACATCCACAAAAATATAAGGCTCCGAGATCATCGCCAATATGGCTTGATCCCGGAGCCTTATATTTTTAGAGATGGTCTTTCCAGAAACTCCAATTGGCCTCTCAGTGGTATAATACTTTTAGGGCGGAGCATGTAGAAAATTAAGGTCTACGCTCCGTAGATATCCTGCAGATATAAGGAATTCTACGCTCCGTGTGTGTTTATTAAGCTGCCCGTTACCTACAATAAAGGCAGGAAGGAGGGAAGAAACGAATGGACCAAATCCGAATCGGCAAATTTATAGCCGAATCAAGGAAATCAAGGAACCTTACCCAAAGGCAGCTCGCCGATGCACTTTCCATCAGCGACAAAACAATTTCCAAATGGGAGTGCGGAAAAGGACTTCCTGAAGTTTCTCTCATGCTGCCATTGTGTGCGGCATTAGATATTACTGTCAACGATTTGCTTTCGGGTGAAAAGGTTTCCTCAACTGATTATCAAAAGAAAGCGGAGGGAAACATGATGAATCTGATGAAAGAAAATGAAGAAAATAAAAAAAGAATGGCATTGTCCATTATTACCGGCGCAATTACTGTTATTGCTGTATACGCCCTAATTATAATAGCAGCCTTTATCGATTTGCCTACGATTGTACGGATTATATTGATTATGTTCTCTGTTGCAGTGGGAATAGCTGGTATAGCCGCGACCGCGATGCTTGATATTAAAGCTGGTTATTTTGAATGTCCTTACTGTAAGGAACTCTTTGTTCCCAGCATGGACGAATATATAAAGAGCTATCACACTTTTACAAAACGCAGATTAACCTGCCCCAAGTGCGGAAAAACAGGGATGTGCAAACATCTTGTCATAAGATAAATTCCGCCCCCTCTAATCGCCTGTACTTTTCTCTCAACAAAATCCCATTGAAATGTTGGAGATCAGGGACGCACAGCAGAGGCCGGGAATAACCGGCCTCTGCTGTGTGTCCT
The DNA here is from genome assembly GCA_902406105.1 of uncultured Mordavella sp. Lineage (GTDB taxonomy): Bacteria > Bacillota > Clostridia > Lachnospirales > Lachnospiraceae > Massilistercora. Next base: position 46,951 of record CABPCP010000001.1, on the reverse strand, counting down.
TTTATCTCAGCAGACCCAATTTTACTTTCTCCGTCCCAGTACCGCCAGAACGTTTCCGATCAGCACATAGAAATCCGCCAGGTTTGCTGTGATCCTGGACAGGGATTTCCATCTACTCTTAAAGCCAATATAGTCTATCACTTTTCCCCGGATCACCCGATCGTAGATATTGCTGAACGCTCCGGCGCTCAACAGCGTAAGCCCCAGTTTCTCCAACCTTCTCCCTTTTGTCAGGAACAGCCGCAGATCATAGACCAGCAGCACGATTCCCAGGATGAGAGAGCTTCTTTGCACAAGTTTTGGATACTGGTCTAAGGTATCCAGTATAAATCCCCGGTTATATACTTTGCGCAGCATCACATGGCTGCTCATCGTCTCTCGCTCTTCTTTCGGTTCAAAAAAGTCTTCGATGTACTGTTTCACGCCCATATCTACGCAGACCAGCACAAGGAAAAGACCTGCCATCGCGGGGATCATCAGAAGACTCCTTTGATCCTGACAATCTCTTCTTCCTGACGCTCGATCTCTTCTGTCCGGCTCTCAATGGATTCACACAGAGAAACCCAGTCCAGATCTGTGATCTCGCCTCTTTGGAATTTGTCATAAACCATCCGCCCAATGTCCAGAAGATCCCGTTCATTGGCCCGCTTCAAGGAGCGGATCTGCCCTTTGATCTTCTGGATCTCTATCGTGTCCTCCGCTTTTTTTCCGAAATCTTCCGCCACATCTGAGATCGTTTTCCCAAGTTCATCAAAAAAATCTGCCATTGTCCATCTCTCCTTTTGATTTATGTACTGTATTTCTCTACAGCCTTCTCAAGCGGTCCAAGGACTGATAGACGTTCATCCTTCCATATCCCCATTCCCGGTTCGGATATTCCAAGAAATTATCCTGTTCTGTCCCAAGAATGATGATCCCTGCTACTGCGCTGGTGGTGATCCCCATGGTCATGGGCTGTTCTCCCAGCCACTGCATAATCAGCGCCGAGGCTCCTGCCGTGATGCCCACCGCCGCGCTGGAACCAGTTCTCTTTACAAATCTTCCCTTTGGCCCCAATCCTGTGATATCTACTCCCGGCACCGCAAAATCAGGCTTTATCAATCCACCTCTAGTATACCCTCTCCCAGAATGAATATCAACACCCTTATCCTCCCCGTTATAGAAGGCCACTGTGATCGCTTCCTCCGTACTGCCCGGTTCTGTCAGCGTCGTATTCGGGTCCGCTTCCAGGAAATACACTTCGCCGCTTAAAAAATCCTGGAGCGGCAGCCAGATATGGAACTCCCCTTCTGAGATCTGGATCGCCTCTACTCCAATCTTCCATATCCCTCCCGCCGGGTTCTGAAACCGGAAGAAGATCAGCTGAGAGTCCTCATTTTCAATGAGAAGCCGGTACTCCACATCTACCTGTGTCCCGTCAAAAGGGAAATTCAGACGGTACATACTTCCCTGCCTGAGAGAGATGACAGGGCTCTTCTCCCCGGAAGGCGACACTAAGTACGCAGTTACGATATTGGGCAGTGTGGTCCACACCTCTGCCGCAAATCCTTCCACCCCGTCTTCCACCCGGATCTCCGCTTCCCGGACGCTTCCGGCAGAATCCAGCCTTCCAAAATAGTGATGCCGATAGGCCGCTTCATTTCCTCCCCCGATCACCACACAGCGATCAATGGTATTGGCGTATTCCCTGAGGATCCTGGAAAGCAGGGAACCTCCATTGTGTCCGCCAAAAGTTGTGCCCAGCGCGATACAAAGCACCAGAGGCAGTCCCTTTTCCTCGGCCAAACGGTTCAGATAATTAAGCCCCTGCATGATATCATTTTCCTGATAGCAGACAGCCTCCGGCTTGATCGCGTAGAATTCTTTCAGATAGTCTTTGGCCTCTTTCAGCTTTACCACGCCGATGGCCGCGGCCGGAGCCGCCCCGGAAAACCGCTCACTGCTCACCGGATTTCCCGCCGCGATACTGGCTAGAAATGTCCCGTGGCTGTTTTCATCCCGACTGGGCACCACTTCCTCCGGTTCCTCAGAGCGCAGCGCCTCATTGATCTGTCTTTGTGTATATTCAGTCCCGTAGAAAAAACCCTCCGGCGGCCTCCCTGTCTGGATCGTCTGATCCCAGATTCCTACGATCCTGGTGCGGCCATCCAGGTCTTTAAAAATCTCGTTTGTATAATCGATGCCCGTATCTACCAATCCAATCATGATTCCTCTGCCATCCAGATTCAGCGCGGGATAATTCTGTACGGTACTGATCCCAGTCTCATTTAATGCGTCCATATCCAAAAGTCCATAACACTGGGGAATAGAAGGGTATCCATAATTCTCAAAAGTCAGGTCTCCCGTCGTCCGACTGTCTACAGACACGATCCGGTAGCCTAATCCCGCCTCCTGGACACAGAACCTTTCCGGCGAACTTAGGATTTCTTGGTCTCTTCGATAGCCTGGTATGATAAAGTCCCAATAGTCCTGGGAAATAATCTTCTCTCTGCAGCCTTCCAGCTCCATAAAAACACCCCATATACTTTTTGTAAGTATATGAGGTGTAATATTTCAGATATTCCTTACGGAAGTCTGGCCACCTGCTGTCCCCGCAGCGTGATGATCGGGCCTCCTGTTCCCTCAACGTAATCCTTGGTGATCGTCACCTGGCCGATATTATCGTCTTTGGGGATCTCATACATGATATCCAGCATAAATTCCTCAATGATAGCCCTCAAAGCTCTGGCCCCAGTATCCTTTTTCATTGCCTTCTTAGCGATCGCCTCCAGCGCTTCTTCTTCAAAATCCAGCTTCACTTCGTCTAACGCCAGGAGTTTCTGGTACTGCTTCAAGATCGCGTTCTTTGGTTCTTTTAAAATCTTCACCAGCATGTCTTCATTCATTCCCTGCAAGGTGAAGATAATAGGAAGCCGCCCCAGGAATTCCGGGATCATTCCAAAATTCCGGAGATCTTCTACAGTCACTTTCTCCAGGATCGTTTTATCCTTATCATATTTGTCCTTCAGGTCAGCGCCAAATCCTATGGAGGACTGTTTGGTCAGCCGTTCCTTGATGATGCCTTCCAGATCCGGGAACGCGCCGCCGCAGATGAACAGAATATTTCTTGTATTCACGGTGGTCAGCGGCACCATCGCGTTTTTACTGTTGGCGCCCACCGGCACCTCTACGTCGCTTCCCTCCAGGAGTTTCAGCATTCCCTGCTGGACAGATTCTCCGCTGACATCCCGCTGGTTTGAATTTCTCTTTTTGGCGATCTTATCGATCTCGTCAATGAAAATGATCCCCTGCTCCGCCTTCTCAACGTCATTATCCGCCGCCGCTAAAAGCTTGGAAACTACGCTCTCAATATCGTCTCCTATGTAGCCTGCTTCCGTAAGCGAAGTGGCGTCCGTGATCGCCAGGGGCACATCCAGAAGCTTGGCCAGGGTCTTGACCAGATAGGTCTTGCCAGATCCTGTAGGACCGATCATCAGCATATTAGACTTCTCGATCTCGATGTCGTCCATCGTGTCTGTGGCCACCCGCTTGTAGTGGTTGTAAACTGCTACAGACATGGCTTTCTTGGCATATTCCTGCCCCACCACATACTCGTCTAACTGAGCCTTGATCTTGTGGGGCGCCGGCAGATTTTTCAGGTCTACCAGGGGAACTCTTTCTTCTCCCTCTTTTTTCTTCTTGACCTTCTGCTGTTTCGGCACCGACTGTTCCAGATCCGATAAGTTCATAAACTGTACTCCAGGGGGCAGATTATTCATAAGCTGGGAGTAATCTACCTGCCCGCTGGTCATGGCGTCAAAGCTCTTCTGCATACAGTCCCGGCACACACAGATATTGTTCGGAAGGTCGATCATCTTCCCGGCCACGCTCTCCGGCCGCCGGCAGATAAAGCAGACCTTCTCATATTCATTGTCATCCTTGTCCTGCTCTTCTACGACACCCTGTACGTTTTCTGCTTTCTCTATTTCCTGTTCATTTCTGTTTTCTTTCTCAGACATGTTCAATCCCTTCTTTCTAAAGGCCTTTCTCCTTACGTCATCTTCAGGAATTCATCCTCCGAGATAATAGGAATCCCAAGCTCTCTGGCCTTTTTATTCTTCGATGATGTGGAAGTCACGTCATTATTGATCAGGTAATCTGTCTTAGACGTAACAGAACCCGTCACCTTTCCTCCAAGGCTTTCGATCAGCGCCTTTACCTCTCCCCGGTTAGCGAAATGTTCCACGCTTCCGGTGATCACAAAGGTCTTTCCCTCCAGCGTCTGGGCCGCTCCTGTTCCTTCCTCTTCTTCGATGGTCAGTTCTTTCATGAGACGTTCCAGCCGCTCTACATGGACCGGATCGGCAAAATATTCTACAAAAGCTCCCGCGATCACGCCTCCGATCCCGGAGATCCCGCTCAGCTCTTCCGCGTCTGCCGCCAGCATCCGCGCAAGGTCGTGATCAAAATACTTGCAGATCATCTTGGCGTTGGCAAGTCCGATATTGGCGATCCCCAGACCGTAGATCACTCTAGGCAGCGTCGTACTCCTTGCTTTTTCAATGCTGGCCGCCAGGTTATTGTAAGATTTCTCTCCAAAACCGTCCATGGTCTTTATCTCTTCCTGATGCCGGTCCAGGTGGAAGATGTCTGCGTATTCCCGGATAAATCCGCGGGAAATAAATTTCTCCAGCGTGGATTCCGAGAGGCCTTCGATGTTCATTGCGTCTCTGCTGACAAAGAGGGTAAACGCCTTCACATGTTTCGCCTGGCAGTCCGGGTTGGTACAGTAGAGGGTCTTTGCGTTTCCCTCCTGCCGGATCTTTGTCCTGCCCTGGCAGACCGGACAGACTTCCGGAATGTCCCTGACTCCGCTTCTGGTCAGGTTCCGGGCGATCTGCGGGATGATCATATTGGCCTTATATACCTCGATCTCATCTCCTACGCCCAGCTCCAACTCTTCCATGATGCTGATGTTATGGACGCTGGCCCGGCTCACGGTGGTGCCTTCCAGCTCCACGGGTTCAAATATGGCCACCGGATTGATAAGCCCTGTCCTGGAAGGGCTCCACTCGATCTCCAGAAGCTTGGTCCTGCAGGTTTCATCCGCCCATTTAAACGCAATGGAATCTCTTGGGAACTTGGCTGTGCGTCCCAGAGACTGGCCATACTCTATATCATCATATATTAACACGAGTCCGTCTGAGGGGAAATCATTCTTCGCGATTTTTTCGGAAAATTTAATAACTTCCGCCTCCACCGTCTCTCTGGTAACTTCATGGTATTCCACCGTCTCGAACCCTTCTTGCTCCAGCCATTCCATCTGGGAAGCCCTGGAGTTATGGAAATCTACTCCCGCCGCCCGTACCAGCGCAAAGGCAAAAAACCGCACATTTCTTTTTGCTGTGATCTCATTGTTGAGCTGGCGGACAGACCCGCTGCACAGATTCCTTGGGTTCTTGTATTTCGCCTGAACGTCTGTGATCTCCTCGTTGATCCGCTCAAAATCCTTGTAGCCGATCACAGCCTCTCCCCTAAGGATCAGCTCCCCCTGATAGCTGATCTTCAGCGGGATATTGCGGAACACTCTGGCATTGTTGGTGATCACCTCGCCAACTTCCCCATTTCCTCTGGTGACCGCCTTTACCAGTTCTCCGCCCTGATAAGTCAGAACGATGGTCAGGCCGTCCATCTTCCAGGACAGCAATCCTTTCTGATCTCCCAGGAAGTCTTTTAAGCCCTCCGCCTCCTTGGTTTTATCCAGAGAAAGCATAGGCTCTTCGTGCCGCTCCTTGGGCAGTTCGCTCAAAACCTCATAGCCTACATTCACTGTGGGGCTGTCTGACAGCGTGATTCCAAGCTCCTTTTCCAGCTCCACAAGCTCGTCGTACAGGCTGTCATACTCATAGTTGCTCATGATCTCCTGGGCATCCTGATAGTAGGCTTTCCCCGCTTTATTCAGAAGTTCTACCAACTCCTGCATCCGTTTTTGTTTCTGTCTGTTCATATAATTCTCTGGCCTCTTCCTCAGTCAGCGGCCGGAATTGCCCCGGCTTCAGACTGCCTAATTTAATATTCATGATCCTTACTCTTACCAATTTCTTTACCTGATATCCAAATACCTGGCACATCCGGCGGATCTGCCGGTTAAGTCCCTGCGTGAGTATGATGCGGAAGGTATATTTCCCAATCTTTTCCACCGGGCAGGGCCTGGTCATGGCATCCAATCCCTTCTCTTTGTCCTTGATATGGACTCCCTTTCTCATGCCTTCCAGGAATTCTTCCGTTATCGGCCGATCTACCGTCACCTGATACTCTTTTTCATGGAAATACCGGGCCCGCATCATACGGTTGATCAGATCCCCGTCGTTGGTCATGATCAGAAGGCCTTCGGAATCCTTGTCCAGCCGTCCGGCGTAAGTGACTCTGACCGGATAATCCAGGAACCTTGCCGTGCTTTTCCTCTCTCTGCGGTCTTCCGTACACACGATCCCCGCCGGCTTATAGAAAGCCAGCACGACTTTATCCTCCCTGCCGGCCACCAGCTTTTTCCCGATCCTGACTTCCTGGCCCTCTGTCACCTGCATCCCTGGAACGGCCTTTTGTCCGTCCACCGTCACACGCCCCGCCTGGATCAGGCGGTCCGCTTCCCGCCGGGAGCATACGCCGGCTTCACTTAAGTATTTATTCAATCGTACCATCGTTCATACTCCGTTGGTAATATTTTCTTCTGCAGCAGCTTCTTCCGCAGTTTCTTCCTCTGCCAGAACATCCGCAAGCGAATTATCTGTGACAAAGGTATTGACATTATACAAAAACAAAATGTCGGTAATCCCGTAACTTTCCACGAGACTATCTACATTTTCATAATAATATCGCGGATCTACCATAATAATATTTTGATAATACGGAAGCAAAAACTGTACAAAACAATTTGCGTAAGAATCTTTAAAAATCAAAAGATTCTTTCGCTCCGGCTGAGTCGTACTGATATCAATCCGCGCGTGATTTCCTCCAAAAAAGACCGTATATTTATCTTTTTCCTTCAGACACTTGCTGTTATAAATAGATGTGGATTTCTCCCCCTCTTCTACATAAGAAACGACATAATCTACCGTCTGATTCTTCGGCTGATATACCTGAACCAAGTCTTTGGAGCCATGATAGCCGCTTTTCGATGCAAGAGTCCCTTGGAAATCACTAGCCACTGTATGGACTGCATAATCCGTTTCTATATTTTCCAATTTCATTGCTCCTGCCACTTCCTCAAAGGCATATCTGGCCCCAAGACTGGTCCAGTGATGGTCGGTCTTATAATAAATGTCCTCTTTTGCGTGTTTTTGTAACGCGCCAGTCACATCAATGTCTTTTATTGAACTTCCTTCCATCTCCCTTATCTTTTTCAGATCATCCGCCTGATCCCGGACCGGCGCCTTGGCTGGCAGATGATCCGCCAAGATATAGTACGCATTTGGCGCCAAACACATATATGTGGGAATCTCCTCGTGGCGTCCCGCGAAATCTGATATTGCCGCCATATTTCTCTCTACATTTTTCCAGTCCGGCTCACTTGGTTTCTCGATCAGATATCCATTCTTTCCAAGATACACCCCGTTGGATTCTTTCTTTCCAAGGAATCGATCCTCGTAGAGTTTTAACGAAATCCATTGATTCCTAGCAAAAAACTGATCCGATACATAGGTCTCAAAATCCGTCATGAAATCTCCGCTTTTGATCGACTCCCAAGTAAGCTTTGGCCTGCTTGCAAGCACTCGGTTTTCTTCATCAGAGAATTCCTGATCTCTCTTTACTATATTTAACAGAACAAAAATCAGCAGCAGCACACCGAATACTCTAGCTAGTCTCCGATAAAATCTGCTCTGGATTTTTCTTCCTCTTTTTTCTCTCTGCCTTCTTTTCTCGTCTCTCTGCGTCATATTGCGTCAGTCCTCTTAAAATCTAAAATATAAGAATGGATTATACGTCGCGTTTACCAGATAAGCCAGCGACAGAAGGAAAATCGCCATATACGCTCCCATTGCCACGGCCGTCCGGCCTTTTGCGCCGCCAAACACAATCTGTTGAAATTTTTTATAAGCATAAGGCGCTGAACAAATAATAGAAATCACAAATAAGATCAGATAATTATACAGGTAGTAAATTCCTGCCGCATCCGCAAATCCATCAGCGCCAATTCCAAACATCACTCCGATATAAGAAAGCGCTTCTCCCATTCCAGGAGAGAAAAATAATACCCAGCCCACCATCACGAAAAGCATAGTATAGATGTGTTTGATGATTCCTGGCACACGCTCTAAAACTTCTTTTAATACATATTTCTCCAAAAGCAGCAGCACTCCGTAATATACGCCCCAGAAAATAAAGTTCCAGGCCGCCCCATGCCAGAAACCAGTCAGAAACCATACGATAAAAATATTGCGGATCGCCTTCTTGGTCCCCACCCGATTTCCTCCTAAAGGAATGTATACATATTCTCGGAACCATGTGCCAAGAGAAATATGCCATCTTCTCCAAAACTCAGTCACACTTTTGGAAATATATGGGTAGTCAAAGTTTTTCATAAATTCAAACCCGAACATTTTCCCAAGCCCGATCGCCATATCAGAATAGCCGCTGAAATCAAAATAAATCTGGAACGTATAGGCGGCGCATCCCACCCAGGCTGACAGCATCGACATCTCGCCCTGAGGCAGGGCCGCGATCGCATCATAGGCCATTCCCACATTATTCGCCAAAAGCACTTTCTTCCCCAAGCCGCGCAGAAACCACGCCGCTCCGTTTCCAAATTTGGCGAGCGTCACTTTTCTCTCTTCCAGCTGCCCTTCAATATCCGAATAGCGCACGATCGGGCCTGCGATCAGCTGCGGAAACATCGTAATATATGTTCCAAAATTGATCAGGTTCTTCTGTACGGCCACATTATCTTTATACACATCTATGATATAGGATAATGTCTGGAATGTATAGAAAGAAATTCCGACAGGAAGTGACAGCTCCTTATAAGGAATATCTACCGGAAGAATAAAATTCAAATTTTCCATCAGGAATCCATAATACTTGAAGAACATCAAAACACCAAGATTCACTGCCACAGCCATCCAAAATACAAATCGCATCTTCCGCCTGTTGCCTTTATCTCTGTGATAGTCAATCTCGACTCCGCTGATGTAATTATAAACAATGCTGAACATCATCAGCACAATATAGATTGGTTCTCCCCATGCATAAAAAATAAGACTGCTGATCAAAAGTACGATATTTTTCCCCGCTTTGGGAACCAAGAAGTAAATGACCAGCGTCAGAGGAAGAAATATAAAAATAAAGAAAACACTGCTAAATATCATGGTATCTTACTTCCTTTTATAGACTCTTTTGAAATGCCTGATCCGCCGCCTGCGCCTTTTGATTCACTATGAACAGGATATAATTGCCTTCCGTATCCAGCACATGATCGTTTAAAAGCTTACACTGTTCCGGCCCATATCCTTCAAAACTTTGGAGCTGGGTATCCACCCTTTCCCGCACTGCTGTTTCTACTCCATCCGCTTGCGATACATCCCTTAGTTTTACAATCAATACTTCTTCTACCTTCATATTAGAATCTGATACATACAGGCTGACTCCCTCATAATCATTTACATTGATTCCATAAAGCCGCCGCACTGTCCTGTTATCCGCGGCTGAAAGGTCCGTCATATCCACAGCTTTCGTAACCTTTTCCGCCACATCCTCTATTTTAGCATTGCTGATCTTGTCTCCCCGCATCAAGCCCACAATAAAAACAGCCAATAAAATCAGCAGGATATATTTAACAAACCCGATCCCCTTCATCAAATAATCTCTCATTACTCTACCTCTGCCAGCATATTCGCCGCCCAATACTGATAAAACTCTTTTTTAAAATGGATACCATCTTCTTCATATAAATCGTTGTGTTTTTCATATACACTTGTGTTATCTATGTAATGGTATCCCTTTTCCTCACACCACTGTTTCACGGCCTCATTATACTCAGGAATCTCTCGCTCATTTTCGTTTTTCTCAAAGGCCGGGGCCTGGGCTGGAAAAATAGAATTGATATAAATTTCCGTATCCGGCAGCATTTTCATAAGTTCCTGCACAGTCTCCTCGTATGCGGCCACATATTCCTCTGGCGTTTTCCAATATCCACTCGCCACATCATTCAAGCCTGTACATAAAAAAGACAGGATGGATTCAGAGCCACCATCTGGTCTTCATAAGCAGAAATATCCGCAATAGTCAGACCTCTCTCTGCCAACACTCTCTGCTTGTCCAAAAACTCATAAGAAGAAAATCCTACCGTTCTGGAATCCCCAAATATAACATAATCACTAAATTGCGCCCAAATGGAAAGTTCGCCGGCTTCAATCGCCTCATCCTGCGCCTTCCTCTTTACTTCTTTCACTTCCGCCTCTACAGCAGCAAGATCCTTATTTTCCAATTTCTCCAGATAAACGGTTCCTTCCCGCACTTCATCCCTGGCCGGATCCCACAATGCTCTTACCAGCATAACAATCACAATGACTAAGGTTGCACACACAAGAAGAACAACCCATTTATGCTTTTGAATGATCTTCGTTATTCGTTCCATGATACAATACTCCAAAATACGATAAAATACGACATTCTGTCTTAGCATATATATATCATGTTACATTTTTATTAATTTTTTATTACGCAACTATTAAAATTCCCCCGTTCCATTCGCACTTTTTCTCCACCATATCCAAAACTATGCTATACTGTCTTACAAAGCACAAAGGAGTTTTACCAGAATGAACGTATTTCAGCTTTCCGCAAAGGACACTATGAATCATCTTCTTCTCAAAGAAACCTTCGATTCCTTCTCATTCATCGAGGGCGAGATCACTACCTTTAATAGATTTGCCATAGATGGTTTTCTCCGCAGGGAATTCTTTGACGAACCGCCCGCGTACAGCTACTCCCATTGGAAAGACGTACGCGGCTACTGTCTGGAACTGATCCGCGGAAAGCGGACGCCTTTGGAATTTAAGATCGTATTATCACTGGCGCCGGAGTGTTTCCCCGCTTTCCTTTCCCAATATCAGATCACATCCTTCCGCCCGGAAGAAATCCAGGGATTATACCTGAATTTCCAGTACGATGGAAGCGCGCTGCAATGCGTGACAGGAATCTCGCTCCATTCTTTCTCGCTGGACAAATCTTTAGAGCGCCAATGGGATGAATACGTGGAAGAGTTTCTGAAGAGTTGGAAAATATGAACAAAATGTGAACGGGGACGTAGTATTTTTGCAAAATACTACGTCCCCAATTAATACTATTTCGTCAAAAGCAGCATGATCTCATTGCTTCTCTTTACAAACGCCGTCATCTCATCCGGATTCAGCGGCTTATGGGCCAGCAGCGCAAGATCATAGAGCTGATGGCAGATCAAATTGGTGTTTTCGCCGTCTTTGTGGTCTACCACATACTGTACCAGCGGATGGTTCGCATTTAAGATCAATGTAGTCTCTCCGCCCATGTCCACGCCTGACATTCCGTACATCTTCATCATTTCCTGCATTCGGCGGTTCTGCTCTGACAAGGTCATCATGGCCGCTACGCTGTCGTCTTTGAGCTTCTCGATCTTCACGTCTAATTTATCATTCTCCAGCTCTTTGCGGAAAATTTCGATCAGACTGTCAGACGTCTTCTTAAATTCTTCTTTCTCGTCTTCCGCCACTTCTTCCCGGATATCTTCATTCACGTCCGCGTCGATCCTCTGGAACCGGATCGTGGGATTCCTCTGCTCTAACTGGGTGATAAATGGGGAATCAATATTGTGCCCCAGGATCACCGCATCCTTTCCCTGACTCTTAAACAGGTTGATGTACTGGCTCTGCTGGATCTCATCTGTCACATAATAGATGGTCGTCTTGATCTCTTCTACCTTATTTTCATCTTCGCTGTCATTTTCTTCTTGCTTATCATTTGGCTCCACCACCTCGCCGCCGTTTTCTGCGATGCAGTCTTTCAAAGTCAGATATTTGTGATCCAGATTCTTGAACAGGACAGAATCCTTCATCTTATCACAGAATTTCTCGTCCTTCAGGCAGCCAAATTTGATAAATGGGCTGATATCATCCCAGTATTTCTCGTAGTCTTCCCGCTTCGTCCTGCACATGCCGGAAAGTTTGTCCGCTACTTTCTTAGAAATATAATCCGCGATCTTGTTCACGAACCCATCATTTTGCAGCGCGCTTCTGGATACATTCAGCGGAAGGTCCGGGCAGTCGATGACGCCTTTTAATACCATCAGGAATTCCGGGATCACCTCTTTGATATTATCGGCGATGAACACCTGATTATTGTACAGTTTGATCGTCCCCTCAATAGAATCATACTCGGTGTTGATCCTTGGGAAATACAGGATTCCTTTCAGGTTGAAAGGATAATCCATATTCAGGTGGATCCAGAATAAAGGCTCTTTATAATCCAGGAAAACTTTCCGGTAGAATTCCAGATAATCTTCATCGGAACATTCATTTGGATGTTTGGTCCACAGCGGATGGATATCGCTTAAGGAGACCGGCCGTTTCTGGATCTTCACCTTCTCCTTGGCAGGCTCCGTCTCTACCATCTCTTTCTCGCCGTTTTTATTCTCCTTTTCTTCCATCTTAGCGTCTTCGTGGATATGTTCAATGACCACATCATCCTCTTTCAGATCCGCCTCATCGATAGTCTCGTATTCCGGTTCCGCGTTGGCCTTGGAAAGGAAGATCTCCACCGGCATAAAGGAACAGTATTTCTCGATCACCTCGCGCATCCGATACTCGTTGGCAAATTCCAGGCTGTCTTCGTTCAAATACAGTGTGATCTCACTTCCAACGCTTTCTTTATCCCCATCTTCCATCTCATATTCTGTGCCTCCGGTGCTTACCCAGTGGACAGCTTTCGATCCGTCCTTATAGGAAAGGGTATCAATATGCACCTCATCTGCCACCATAAAGGCAGAATAGAATCCCAATCCAAAGTGGCCGATCATATCGTCTTCGGTTGTCTTATCCTTATACTTCTCCAAGAATTCCGTGGCGCCGGAAAACGCGATCTGCGTAATATATTCCTCTACCTCGTCTGCCGTCATTCCGATTCCGTTATCAATGAATTTCAGGGTCTTCTCTTCTGGATTTACCACTACCTGGATCGCCGGCTTATAATCGTCAGGAAGCTGATATTCTCCCATCACATCCAGCTTCTTCAGTTTTGTGATGGCGTCACAGCCATTGGATATCATTTCACGGACAAATATATCATGATCTGAATATACCCATTTCTTTATAATGGGGAAAATATTTTCACTGCTAATGGACAAATTACCTTTTTTCACTGCCATTTCTATCACTCCTAATTTATTTTTTCTAAATATAATCCTTTCGGATACCCTAATTGTTATGATAATACTCCTAAAAATAAAAGTCAACAAAAAATTAGCACTCTTTCAAAAAGAGTGCTAACAAAAATCATTCCTTTACTCAATACTTTTCAATGATTCGACCATATTGATCCTCTTCAGTTTAAAATACATGACCAGGTTCACCAGCGCCGTGAAAAGCAGAGTAAACAAAAGGCTGTAGAGATAGCTGGTAAAATGAACGTTTCTTCCAAACATAGCCGAATCCACTTCTACGGTCTGAATGATAAACAAATGAAGGATCCGTCCCAGGATCACGCCGAAAGCAGCGCCCAGGAATGTCAGGATGATATTCTCCCGGTATACATACATTGCCACTTCCGGATTGTAGAACCCCAGTACTTTCAGGGTGGCCAGTTCTCTCTGCCGCTCTGTGATGCTGATATTATTCAAGTTATAGAGCACCACAAACGCCAGCATTCCGGCTGAAATGATCAATACCACGATCACCAGGTTCAAACTGGCCAGCATATCATCCAGCTGAGAACGGATATCATGGGTATAGCTGACGCTCAAGACTTCATCCTGTTCCAAGATTTCCTGGCCTGCATCTTCCAGCTCCTCTATAGAGTAAGATTCTGGAACTTGGAAGAAAATTGCGTTATACTCCGGTTCATCTCCATATATCTTTTCATAATAGCCCGCGGTAAGATAGAGATAATGGCCCATATAGTTCTCGCAGACCTGGGCGATCTTTACCTCTTTATTTCCCTTCTCTTCACCACGGATCACCACGGTATCTCCTTTTTCGACTCCCAAAAGATTCGCCGTCTTCTCACTGATGATAACTCCATCGTCAGTCAGCTCATATGTCTCATGGCTCTTCCGGTCCCGGAAGCACAGGAACTCATTGATTCTGTCCGGATCGCTGAGCACGCACAGATAGGCGTCATGGGACTCCTGCCCGTTCTCCAGAGTCATATTCATCATATTTACATCCATAAACCGCTCGATGTCTTCATCCTGTTCCAGGAAATCTTTCAGCCGCTGACTTTCTTCCTCTGTCAGCCCATCTTCCGGATAAATGCTTCCGTCATAAAATTGCAGCTCCCCATATTGCAGATCAGCAATCTCAAAAATAGAATCTCTCAGCCCGAATCCGACCAGCATTAAAGCCATACAGCCGCCGATTCCAAATACCGTCATGAAAAGCCGCTTCTTATACCGCACCAGGTTGCGGACCGTGGACTTCCAGTTAAAGTTCAGATGGTTCCATATGATCTTCACCCGTTCCAGCAAAACCCGCTGTCCCTTCTTAGGCGTGGGCGGACGCATCAGCACTGCCGGCTGGGCTCCCAGTTCTTTATAGCAGGCCAGAAGCGTGGCCGCCATCGTGCATGCCACCGCCGCCGCGGAAGCCATTGCAGCGTAGCTCCACTGGTAAGGTACCAGGATCTCCGGCAGATTCTGATACATGATCCCGTAAGCGTAGATAATAATGTACGGCAGGATCTTTTCCCCGATCAGAACGCCGATCACGCTTCCTCCCGCCGTTGCCAGCAGCGCATACCCCAGATATTTAGAGGCAATGGTGAACCGATCATATCCCAGCGCCTTCATAGTGCCGATCTCGATCCTCTGTTCTTCTACCATCCGGGTCATGCTTGTCAGACTGATCAGCGCCGCTACCAGGAAGAAGATCACGGGGAACACCTGACCGATAGCCCGCATCCGATCCGCGTTCTCTCCATATCCGTCATACTCCGGCAGATTGCTCCTGTCATACACATACCACTTGGGGGCTTCCAGATCCTGAATCTCTTGTTCTGCCTCCTGGATCTCTTGTTCTCCGTCGGCGATCTCTTGTTCCGCGTCCTTTTTTCCTTGCTGGTATTCTTCCTTCGCTTCCTCTAACTGTTTCTCATTCTCTTGGATCTCCTGTTCTCCGCTGAGAAGCTGCTGTTCCTGGCTGTTTAGTTCTTCCCATCCCGCATCGATCTGATCTTGTCCGCTCTTGATCTGGGCATATGCCTCGCTCAGCGCTTCCCTGCTGGCATCCAACTGGGCTTTCGTCTGATCTAATTGCGCCTGCCCATCGTCGATCTGCTTCTGATAGGCGTCAAGCTGGGCCGTGCCTTCCTGGTAAGCCTTTTGCTCGCCCGCGATCTTTTGTTCTAAAAGACCTGCGTTTGTTTCCGCCTGCTCCAGTTGTTTTTCCAATTCTGTCGGATCGCCGCCCTGATCTTCCACTTTCTGGATCTGTTCCTTCAGTGCCTGGATCTGTTTCTGCAACTCTTCATAAGTTCCTTGATCCGCCTTGATCTGGGACTGGAGTTTTTCCATTTCCTCCCGTCCGGACTGGATCTTTTCAGCGGCCGCCGCCTTTTGTTCCTCAAATTCCGCCAGCCCCTGCTCATAAGCCTCCTGCCCCTGATCCAGCTTCTTCTTTCCATCCTGGTATTCCGCCAGGCCGCTGTCTAATTCCTTCTGCTTGGAATCCAGCGTCTCCTTGGCGGATGCGATCTGGTCTTTTCCTTCCTGGATCTGAGCTTTGGCGTCAGTCAGTTGTTTCTCTCCATCCTCAATAGCCGTCCAGGCCGCATCCAGCTCATCCTGGGCTTCTTGCCTTCCCTTCTCCAGCTCTTCCCTGGCATCGTCTAATTCTTCGTCCGCTTCATCGATCAGCTCTTGTCTGCGGATCTCTCCCCGTTCTCCGGTAATATCCTCCACTCGTCCTATGACTTCTTCTATAAGCTGATCATAATCCTCGCTGTACGCCATCAGTTTTTTAGCGCCTTCCACCTGGATACAGGCTTCTGTGTAAACGTCCGTCACAAAGGCCGATTCCGGCACCACAAGAAAACCGTCCAGGCTTCCTGTCCCGATGGTGGTACTGCCCCGCTGGAAGGAAATATAGCGCGGAGTGCTCCCTTTGCCCACCACCGTATATGTATCCGCGGCCAGTGTATCTCCTACCGGATCCTCTGTGCCGGATTCTAATGTGATCTTATCTCCGATCTCATATCCCAGAGCATTATCTACCAGACATTCATCGGCGGCTTCCGGCATACGTCCCTCGCTGACCGCCACTTCATTCATCTTCTTAGGCAGGGACATGACATGGAGCACCGTCTGCTCGTCATCCAGCGTACTTAAGAAATCCCCGCTGTAGGCGCCTTCCACATCCAGAACACCTTCCACTTCTTTCAAAACCTGGATATCCTCTTTAGTAATACCATAACTGCTCATCACCTGGATATCCATCAAGTCCGTTTCATCATAATAAGCATCTCCGGTGACCCTCATATCCGGCTCAGAGGAACGGATTCCGGAAAAAAAGGCCACGCCAAGAGCCACGATAAACAAAATGGACAGAAAACGCCCTGGGCTTTTCCGTATCTCTCTATAAAAATCTTTCCTCGTCGCCTTTGTGCCCATTGCCTTCTCCTACCACTCTATTGTCTCCACCGGAACAGGGTCTTTATTCTCAATGATACGGGAAACCATTCCGTTTTTAATTTTGATCACCCGGTCCGCCATTGGCGCAATGGCCGAATTGTGGGTGATCAGGATCACCGTCATCCCTTTATTTCTGCACGTATCCTGCAAAAGCTTCAGGATAGATTTCCCCGTATTATAATCCAGAGCTCCTGTAGGCTCATCGCACAGGAGCAGCTTGGGATTTTTCGCCAGCGCGCGGGCGATCGATACTCTTTGCTGCTCTCCGCCGGAGAGCTGTGCTGGAAAGTTGTCCACTCGTTCTCCAAGTCCGACTTCTTCCATAACGGTCCTGGCATCCATCGGGTCTTTACAGATCTGAAGCGCCAGCTCAACATTCTCTAAGGCGGTAAGATTGGGGATCAGATTGTAAAACTGAAAGACGAACCCGATATCGTCCCGCCGGTAAGCCGTCAGCCTTCTTTGAGAATAGGCGGCGATATCTTCTCCATCCACCAGCACCTGTCCGGAAGTGGCCGTATCCATTCCGCCCAGGATATTGAGCACCGTAGTCTTTCCAGCGCCGCTTGGCCCTACCACTACCGCGAACTCGCCTTTCTGAATCTGGAAATCGATCCCTGCCGCGGCCATGATCTGAACCTCGCCCATCTGATATATCTTCTTTACGTCCTTCAGTGTTACAAATCCATCCATGCTCTGCCTCCAAAGCCTTATCCGGTAAAATATTTTCAAAATTGTTTTTTTTCATTATATCACTTATAATGAAAGAATAAAAATGATTATTTTGTGAAACTATTCTAAAGAATTGGAGTGATCGACATGGATAACTTGAACATCCGCAAGGCAGAAAATGACACGGACCTGCGGGCTATCGCCGCTCTGGCGCGGGAGATCTGGCATCAGCATTTTGTTCCCATCATCGGGCTGGAGCAGGTAGAATATATGGTGGATAAATTCCAGTCCTTCCCGGCTCTCAAAAACCAGGTAGAGCAGGATGGATACGAGTATTATCAACTTCGCATCGGCGGGAAACTGGCCGGTTACACTGGCGTCCACCCGGAAGCGGACTCCCTTTTCTTAAGCAAACTTTATATCCACAAGGATTTCCGGGGCCGTCATCTGGCCACAAAAGCCTTTCATTTTCTGATCGGCCTGTGCAAAGAACGGAATCTAAAGAAGATTTGGCTTACCTGCAACAAACATAACGATAACAGCCTGGCCGTCTACGACCACTTAGGATTTGTGATCACCGACCAGCAGGAAGCAGACATTGGACATGGATTTGTAATGGATGATTACATCATGACCTATCAGATATAACCTCCAAAAAAGGCTGTCCCGCGAGTTTGTGTTCTCACGGGACAGCCTCTTCCTATTTCTCTATTCTTTTCCGTCAAAACAATACGTACACAGTTTACACGGCTCCAGACCAATAGACGCGATCAAATCGTCCAATCTGTGATAACGCAGCGTTGTGAAATTCTGC
Source organism: uncultured Mordavella sp. (assembly GCA_902406105.1). GTDB lineage: Bacteria > Bacillota > Clostridia > Lachnospirales > Lachnospiraceae > Massilistercora. The sequence goes on along the minus strand of CABPCP010000001.1, from coordinate 28,613 downwards.
TGCTTTCGGATATCCTCGATCATCTGCGCATATCTGCAGCTGCAGGGATTTGCGTATTCTTCCAACACCTCCTGGGAGCACTCGTCCCCTTCCCGTTCCCGGATCATTCTTCTCGTGATCAGATCAAGTTCTGATTTCGACCGGGAGAAATTCAGATATTTACAGCCATAGAGCAGCGGCGGACATGCCGGACGCACATGGACCTCCTTGGCGCCGCTCTGATATAAGAATTCCGTTGTCTCCCTAAGCTGGGTCCCCCTTACGATAGAATCATCGATCAACAGCAGTTTCTTATTCTCGATCAATGCTTTTACCGGGATCAGCTTCATCCGAGCGATCAGATTCCTCTGGCTCTGGTTGGTCGGCATAAACGATCTTGGCCAAGTAGGCGTATATTTGATAAAGGGTCTGGCATATGGGATTCCTGCCTCATTTGAATACCCGATGGCGTGTGCCACACCAGAATCCGGCACGCCGGCTACAATATCCGGATGGACAGAGTCCCCGTCTCTCTTTGCCAGCATACTTCCGCATTTATAACGCATCTCCTCTACGTTGACTCCTTCATAGGACGATGTAGGGTAGCCATAATACACCCAAAGGAAAGAACAGATCTTCATCTCTTCTCTCGGAGCTGACAACGTTTCCACGCTCTCCGGCGTTATGAAAGCGATTTCAGCAGGTCCCAGCTCTTTATAATCCTGATAGCCCAGGTTGATATAGGCAAAGCTTTCAAATGAAACACAGTAAGCTCCATCTTTGCGGCCGATCACTAATGGGGTCCTTCCGTAACGATCCCTGGCGGCGTAAAGCCCATCCTTCGTCATAAGGAGTAAGGTCATGGATCCGTCTATGATTTCCTGCACATACTGGATTCCTTCCACGATCGAAGCCTTCTTGCAGATCAAAGAAGCCACCAGTTCTGTAGCGTTGATCTGCCCGCTGCTCATCTCCTGAAAATGAGAATGTCCATCCTTATATACCTGTTCCAGAAGTTCCGCCTGATTGTTGATCTTTCCAACAGTAGTGATCGCAAAACTTCCCAAATGAGACTGGATCAAAAGCGGCTGAGGCTCAAAATCTGAAATACAGCCGATTCCCAGATTCCCCTTCATCTCGCTTACATCCCGGTCAAACTTGGTACGGAACGGTGAATTCTCTATATTGTGGATCGCCCTGTTAAACCCTTCCGCGCCGTGGGTCGCCATTCCGCCTCTTCTGGTTCCTAAGTGAGAATGATAGTCCACTCCATAAAAAAGCTCCAATACACAATCTTCCTTAGAAGCTACGCCAAAAAGTCCTCCCATGTGATTTCTTCCTTTCTGTCCTATCTCAGGCAGAGAGTTTTTCTCCCACGCCTTCCCTTTTATTTTCGTGCTGCGTTTCCCGCCCCGCCATTGTAACACATAAGCCCGGCTTCTGTCTAATAGGAATTATCTCTTTTTATCAATAAAAGGCTATACAGTCTTGGAAATAATCCTCGGATATGATCTTCTCGCTTGGCGTAAGCCTGATCGCCATATCTTCCCCTTCACAAAAGACCGTGCTTCCTTCCGGAAAGATAAAATTCTTATATTCCATACCATCACTATATTCCGACCCCATGCCCAGATATTTTTCCGCATACACTTCTCCGGCCTCATCTTTTATCGCGATCTCCACGCTGCCTTCTCCAGTGAGGACCGTGATATCATACGTGCCGGCCTCAAAATCCACACCAGCCTCAAGCGTCTGCCCGTCTGTCACTTCCACAGGTTCTGTCAGCGGATTTCCCATTCCTGCCATATCTGTGCTCTGCGCATTATCAGAGGTAAGCTTCATCGGTGATTCTGTACTGATCTCAATAATAGCTCCCGGATAAAGCCGCAGGTCGTCCAGATAGCTTTCCTCTCCCTCTTTTCCTTCATACTCATATAAGGAAATATTATTTTTTTCATCCCACACCTGGATCGCGTCAAATTCGTCCTTTGGTTCCGCCGCGTACGTCCCAGAAGGAATGTGGACGCCTACCATGTATCTTCCGCTGGGCAGATCGTACTCTACGCTCTCGCCTTCGTCAGACAGCTGGCTCGTCACGTACTCGTATGGATCCCAGCTCATATCTGTAAGACCGCTTTCGCTTTCAATATCCGATAACGCCTTTACAGCTCCGCTGACCACAACAACAATCACCAGGATGACGACCCACCACAGATATTTCTTTTTTCGCTTCCTGATCAGATCCTCCTGGGAATGATAACTTCGTCTCTGGAAGGTCTGACCTTGATATTGTGAATGCTTCTGCCTTCTTCCTGCCCCCTCTGTCTGAGGTTCCGGATACCGCCGTCTTTGCTCTTTCTCGGTCTCCCTATGGACATGGGTCAGCGGAAGGTCATCGCAGCCGCTCCGGTTGATCTGATAATTTTGCTCAGACTTGTTATTATCCAGGCCACATTCCATACAAATGTTGTTGCTGTCCAGCTTCCCGCCGCACAGAGTACATCTCTTTCCAAACATGCGCTTCCCTCCTCATCCCTCGCAGATATCCTGCTTCTATCTTATTACAATCCACAGAACAGCGCAACAGCTTTCAGATTCCTTTCTTTATTAAAACATCTCCCGGCACAGTTCTTCCATCCGGTCATGGATCAGAGCGCCGTCTCTTTCATCGGTCATGGTCACCACCACATCACCGGCCAAAAGGCGGGTCTTCCCTTTCGGAATGATCTCTTCTGTCCCTCGTTCTACCGCCACCAAAAGGCAGTTGTCGGGCCAGGGGATCTCTCCGATCGTCAGGTCTTCAATCCTGGATCCCCGGCAGACAGCAAAATGCATCAGCATCTTTTCCCCATTCTCCTTATCCGGCTTTTGGCCCCCGCGCAGAAGAAGCCGCTCCAGAAGACTTTCATAGATCGGCTTTGACTTCAGGAGTGTGGCGGTAATATAAGCCACAATAGAGACTACCGACAGAGACAGCATCTGGGTCAGCGTCCCTGTCATTTCAAAGATCAAAATGATCCCCGTCAAGGGAGCTCTCACCACGGCGGCAAAATATCCCGCCATTGAAAGAAGCACAAAATTATTGATAAACAGCGGATCTAATCCCCATAATCTTACGCCTGCCATAGCAAAGATCCCGCCAATATATCCGCCCAATACTAATAAAGGGAAGAAAATCCCGCCCGGCGCTCCGGAGCCAAAACTCACCGCGGAAAACACAAATCTTCCTGCCAAAAGGAAAATCGCCGTCTCTAAAAGCATATTCGTGCTGGTCAGATTTTCGATCAGGTCATGCCCGCTTCCCAGAAGCTCCGGCACAGTAAATCCCAGGACACCCGCGCACAAAAACGGAATCAAAATCTTTCCCGCAACATTCAGAAAATCAGCTTTATCATACAGGGACTGGATCTTTAAAGTAAACCAGTTATAGAATGCCCCAAGCGCGCCCAGGATCACTCCAAGTCCCACGATCATCCCATAAGCGGACACCGGAAGTTCCTGAACGATGGAAAACTGAAAGACAGAATCCGTCCCCAGGACCGCGGTCGCCAAAAAATCCGCCGTCAGTGAGGCGGTCATTACAGACAGCAGGGCAGATACCGAAAAATTCTTGTGGACCTCTTCCAGCGAAAACATAACTCCGGCCAGCGGCGCGTGAAAGGCCGCGGAAAGACCCGCGCTGGCTCCACAAGTCAACAGAAACTTCTCTTCCGTCTTTCCCCGGTCAAATCCTTTCGAAACTCCCTTTCCCGCCATTGCCCCAAGCTGTATCGAAGGACCCTCCCTTCCCAGGGCGAGTCCTCCCAAAATACATAAGAATCCTCCCAGAAACTTGGCGGGCAGAACCCGATACCACTTCTGATCCAGCTTTCCGGCCATCTCTCCTTCAAGCTGCGGAATCCCGCTTCCTGATATCAACGGTTCCCAAGCTACCAGTCTGGCTGTGATCCAAGCCAGAAAAGCAAGAATTACAAACCATCCCGCGATCTTGAGAGGATCTTCCCTAACGAACACCAGAATCTGATCCAGCCATTTTCCGGCGTAATCCAGAGTCATTCGGTATAAGACCACCACAAAACCGCCGATTCCGCCTACCAGAAGGCCTTCTCCGATCAAAATGACTGGGAAGCGTTCCGCCCGCCCAAGTATTCCCGAAATATTCTTCTTCACGTTCTGTCCCTCCCATAAAACACCGTGCCGATCAGATGTTTTCTCGTTCTATTATACAGGAAGGACGCCCGTTATCCAAGTTTTCTTTATTCTTCCGCTTCATCTCCTTCGCTGACAGTCGTCATATTCCCGATCACATCTGTACTGACCTTATATACCATCTTAGACCCGTCTACCATTAGATACCGATTCTCTCCGTCTTCATCTTCGTCTCCAACATAGACGGTAAATGTCTCCTCTTCTTCTGTATCCGTGTCTGTATATACCGCTTGTACCGTCATCCGGTTTTCTTCTTCCAATCCATACTTTGAAAGTGTCTCGTCTGTCACATGATAATCCGCGCATTCCGTCAGCGAAAGCACTCCAAATCCTCCCGCCAGTTCCGCCAGGTCATCCTCTTCTTCAAAGGTCTGGCTCTGTCCATTCTCTGTGACGGCAACGCTTACCAGGTTTCCGCTGCTGATAGACGGGACGGTGTCTGTCTGCGCCAGATCCGCCAGGTCAAATAATAGAGCGGAGACCAGGGTACTGTCAATCGTATAGACATTCTCACTCCCTTCCGGCATGGCATAATAATTTTCCCCTGTCATATCGCCGATGTAGAGTGTTCCTGTCTCCCCATCCTCTTCTGTGTATTCGATCGTATAGGAAGGCGCATCCAGCCCATAGTCCTCAAGAGCGTCCGGCTCCTGCAGTTCCCTTACCGCCGTCACGTCCTGAAGGGCGTCCGCCATTGTCCGCACCGTATCCTGGACCATAGGGATCTCCCGGTCCGCCTCGTAGTACCAGGTGTCCTCTTCTTTCGCGAAACTCATGGCATCTGTTCCATCTGTATAGGAAAATCCGGACAGATCCTCGGTCTGGACCACGTGGACTGTCTCCGCCTCTTCTTTTTGCGCTTCCGCTTCTTGGCTTTTGTTCCCCCAGTATCTGAGTCCTCCATAGATTCCCAGTAATACCACGAGGACAATTCCAAGGATCAACATTCCTTTTTTTGACTTCATGCTCCACCTCCTATGCTTTTCTTCTCCTCCACCAGCATATGAATCCGGAAATAAGGATGACTGCCGGGATTCCAAAGATGATCAAAAGGCTGATCACCCCTGCGTGCTGCATGGTATTATAGGTAACAGACAGACTTTTTGCTTCGATAGCAACATTTTCCACGTCATCAAAATTAGCAGATATCGTATTGATGAAAAGGTCCAGATTGTCCAGCGTGGTAAAAGAATCCGTCACCTGGGAATCAATCAGGCTGTCTGCCGTCACTACGGTCAGCCGGGATTCCGCGCCTTCCTCCTCGGAATCTTCTTCCTCAGCCTCTTCTGTATTTTCCTCACTCTCCTCTTCTGAATCTTCACTGTCGGATTCTGTCGTGACGCTCTCTGTCGCTACCGCTCCAAGTGTAAATTCCCCTTGTTCCTGAGTTTCTTCTGTCACCGCGTAAGCATCCGATGATGTATCCATAAATCCCTGCACTGTGATCGTATCTCTTGCCGGATCGCCGATCTGGAACCCGTGGGCATTCACCAGAAGCACCATATCGGAAGTCAGACCTTCTGTAATCTCCTCGCCCCCTGTGATCTCCGGAAAGATATAGTAGTAATTGCCCTGGTAATTTCGCTGCATATCCGCAATATATCCTTCTGTTCTGGAAATCCCATATTCTTCTAAGATACTGTCCAGATTAGGAGTTGTATCCTCTGTTTCTCCCAGCATCACATAAACCTTTCCGCCCTGGGACATATAATCCAGAATCGCTGTCTGCTCCTCCTCTGTAATATCTGTCGCCGGAGAATATAAAAACAGCAGATCACAGTCTTCTGGAATCTCGCCTGTCATCAGCAGATTCAGCTCTTCTGAAGTCATATTATTTTTTTCAAGCAGCTCTGACACGGATGAAGAAAATGTATTTTCTCCATGCCCCGTGGTATAATAAATCTTCTTCTGCGCGTCGCTGGTCACATAGTTGACCGCGCTGGTAAACTGCCCTTCCCCGTCAAATTCCGCAGCGGAAGAGCTGTCTCCGTAATAATAGGCGTACTCGTCCGGCACCAGAATCTCATCGAAGGTAACTGCTGTACTCTTTTCCGTGTCTTCACAGGAAATCAGGATCGTATCCTCGGACACATTATTTTCCGTCAATTCAGAGGGGTGCAGGACAGGATCGATCCATTCCACCTCGATCTGATCCGACAAAGAGGTGTATTTATTCAAAAAAGTTTTAATCCGGTCGTCTGTATTATTCCGTTCCGCAAATACCTGGAACGTTACTTTCTGATCCAGCTTTTTCAGCATTTCTCTGCTGGTATCAGAGATCTCATAGATCCGGTTGTCGCTGATATCAATACTTCTCACACTTTCTGGAAGCTGTCCGGCGATCAGATTGACCACCACTACGACCGCAATGACGAGAGCCGTCATCCCCACGCTGTAGCTTCCGTTCCTGAACGTTGTATTCTGGAACATCCCTTTGATCTTCTCTAACATGGTCTTCCCTCCTAACTCCACCGTCTCTTCTGGATCATCTGGACCGTCAGGAAGACGAACACTGTGATCAGAGACAGATACAAGATGATGCTCGTTGTGTCAAAAATGTTGTTGGAGGAAATATCGGTAAAAACGTCTGTCAACACGAATTTCTCCAGAATCGAGGCCAGGCCGTTCTCCAAAAGATCGGGCTTTACCGCATACACCCCGATACAGCCCGCCGCCGCCCCCATCTCCAGTACCGCGGCGATCAGCCAATTCTTCGTCATCTGCCAGATTGCGAGAACAGCCAGGGTCAGCAGTACCAAAAACCCCGCCATATTGGCCCCCGCTGAGGAAGGCAGGAAATCCAGTATCCCGCTCCACAGATAGATCAGCATTAAAGCGCCAAACGTTCCAATAGCCGCGATGATCTGGCTCTCTGTCAAAGAAGAAACAAACATGCCAATGGCGATATACACACATCCCAGCAGGAAAAACAACAGGATCGCCAGGTAATCTACCAGGATATAAGCGGTTCCCTGGGCCGCGATGATCAGGGGGAAAATCAAAAAGATCACGCAGGGGACGGCCAAGATCGTGACCATCGCAAGATATTTCCCCAAAACGATCTTAACCAGACTGACAGGCGCTGTCAGAAGAAGCTGATCCGCCTTGCTCTTTCTGTCCTCCGCGAAACTTTTCATAGTCAGGACCGGGATCGCTATCATAAAAACGAAGAGGACCGCCGATATCACATAAGAAAAGTAAGGATATCCATAATTCAGGTTGTACGCCATAAAATAGACTCCGGTAAACGCCACCATAAACGCGATGAACACACAGCCGATCATCGTATGGAAGTAGGACTGTAATTCTCTTTTATAAATTGCTTTCATTTTCTGTCTCCTCCTCTTTTTTCCTCTCCAGTTCCCGGATCCGCTTGACAGCCCGGCTGTTTCCCTGCGTCAATTCCAGGAAGATTTCTTCCAGGGAAGACTTACTTTCTTTTAATGTGAGAAGGGGCAGCTTTGCTTCCGAGAAAGCCATGAAAATCACTTCCCTTATATCTTCCTTCCCGTCCGTATGGATCTGCGCTTCTGTTACTCCAGAATCCTTTTCCTGATAGTCCGCCTGCTTCACCTGCCGGATCTTCCCAATAATCTTTTTCACCTCATTTACAGACCCTTTTGCCTCAATCTCCACACGGCCGCTTCCACTCATCAGATTCTCCAGATTCTCCGGGGTATCGCAGGCCGCCAATTTCCCATTTGAAATAATCAGGATATGGTCGCAGACCTCGCGTACTTCCGCCAGGATATGAGAGCTTAAGATCACCGTATGCTCTTTTGCCAATTTCCGGATCAGTTCCCGGATTTCAATGATCTGTTTGGGATCCAATCCAACCGTAGGCTCATCCAGGATGATAATCTCCGGGAACCCAAGAATAGCTTGAGCGAGCCCTACTCTCTGACGGAATCCTTTAGACAGGTTCTGGATCATCCGATCCATCACGTCCCGAAGCCTCGCCATACGGACAACTTTATCAATCTGCGTTTCTCTTTCTGATCTGGGGATTTTCTTTAACTCAGCCGCAAATTTGAGATACTCTGATACGGTCATTTCCATATAGAGCGGCGGCTGCTCCGGCAGATAGCCGATGCATTTTCGTGCTTCCTGCGGTTCCTTTAGAATATCATGCCCATTGATCAGGACTGTACCTTTCGTAGCTCCCAGATATCCGGTCATGATATTCATGGTCGTAGATTTCCCGGCTCCATTGGGGCCGAGAAATCCATAAATCTGACCTTTTTCCACAGTAAAGCTTAGATCATCTACGGCAAGATGAGAGCCGTAGCGTTTCGTGAGATTCTTTACTTCTATCACTTCTCTTCCTCCTGTCACTCATAGAGATGGTATCAGTATAAGAGAAGTTTTTGAAAAGTATGTGGTTTTTTTGTGGTGATTCTGTGAACGCAAGTTACAAGTCACACCCGGCCCAGAATCAAGAGGACAGTAAACGTCATGCTTGCATGTACGTAACTGTCCTCTTGATTCTGGAACAGGGGGTACCCTGGAACTGCCCCCACATAAGCAGTCTTAGCCCGCAGGGCGAAACTGAAGCGCGTATGCGCGACGAGTGCGCATGTGGGGACAGTCCGGGTGTAACTTGTCACAAGCAAAACTTCTGTCTATGCTCCCGATGGCAGATATGGCCGCAGGACTCCTGCCACATTGCTGATCGGCATAGTCTGGAGCCAAACTCTTCCAGGCCCTGTGATTACCGTATTGAAGATACCCTCTCCGCCAAAAAGCATATTCTTTACACCCGGCACGCTTCTGATCTCCATGCTGCAGGTACTTGTCATTGCGGCCAGATGGCCTGTGTCTACCACGATCTGCTGGCCCGGCTGAAGTTCATATTCGATCACATGGCCGTCAAATTCCGCAAAAACCGTTCCCTGTCCAGAGACCTTCTGCATGATAAATCCTTCTCCGCCAAAAAGGCCGGCGCCAAACTTCTTATTAAAGAAGACTGACAGCGTTATTCCCGCCTCTCCCGCCAGGAACGCGCTCTTTTGGAAGATCATCTCCTGTCCTGGCCCGATCTGAAAAGCCCGGATCGATCCCGGGAAACTGGACGCAAAGGCGATCATTCCGTTTCCACCCTCAGATGTATATATATTCTGGAAAATTTTTTCCCCGGCAAACATTCTGCCGAACGCCTTCCCTACTCCTCCATTGGTGCTTGTCTCCATCTTCATATTCGGGGACATCCAGGACATGCTTCCGCCTTCGTTGATCATCTTTTCTCCATCTTCCAGGTAACAAAGCACTACCGGCAGAGTCTCTCCTTTGATTTCATATCTCATATAAAACACCTCCTCATTTTGATGTTTTCATACTACCTTGATATAGAACTATATTCAAGTTTCTTTACGGAAATTTTTCAAAATTATACCATTCTTAAGATAATTTTCAAAATATAAATTAATACTTTTATTTTAAGGCTAAATATGATACAATACTTTCTGCATGGGGCATTAGCGCAGTTGGGAGCGCGCCACACTGGCAGTGTGGAGGCCACGGGTTCAAGTCCCGTATGCTCCATTCCCAAAGCTTTTTATTCGGAACTCTGGAATCATATCCAGCAGTTCCGCTTTTTTTGTTCGGATACATACCGGCAGTATTGCATCCAAAATATGGTGCCGCATTATTTTCCTATCTCCTTTGATTTTACAGTCATTTATGTTACGATATAGCATGTGTGAGAAATCTAACAAGACTTCCTACACCTTATAAGACTCTTCCATCAAAGCTATACTGTACATACTAATCTAATGCGCATAACAGGAGGACAGCAAATGGAATATGGAACGATCCGCATCAAACTGGATGAATTTCTCAAAACGTCCGGTTTGAGCAAGAATATGCTGAGCCACAGAGCTCAGATGCAGCGAACCCAAATCAACAATTATTGCAAAAATCAGATCACCCGGTTAGATATAGATGTCCTGAGCCGGCTTTGCACGGTATTAGACTGTGAGATCGGAGATCTCCTTGAATTCATTCCGCCAGAAAAAACAGATTAAATCAGGCGCCATATTTTCTGTACAGAAATATGGCGTTTTAATTTTCTTTTAATTTTCTTCTTGTATGATAGTTTCATAATCAACAAATACTTACCATATAAAGTGAATGGAGGAAAAAATATGAAGAAATTAAGATTATTAGGATTATTAACTGTTTTGGTATTCTCTTTTACCCTGGCAGGCTGCGGAATCGATGATGATTCAGAGACCCAGGAACTGGAATCCAAGGTAGAGCAGCTGGAACAAGAAATCACCAACCTGGAGAAGAATAACAGTCAGAGCGCCTCTTCTGATGACTCTGCCTCTTCTTCCGGCCAGACTTCTGATCAGACTTCCGATGACACGTTAGAAACCTTAGAAAGCGCGGTAAACGATGTGGTCACAAAAGCAGACAGCGCGCAGGCTTCCGGATCTGATCAGGAAAACCAAGATCAATTCTTTACATTAAAAGATGAATTAAAAAGTGTGGAAAACCGACTGGATCTCTTTGACGATACCATCGAGGCACAGTACAGACAGGGAACTCTCTCCCTGGAGGAATACCGCTCTCAGGAACACTCTTTAGAAACCTTGGAAGACCAGTTGGATACCGCGGAAGATAAGCTGGAATACACCTTTGGAATAGATGATTAAAAAATTACAAAACAGAGGCAGCGGAAACCTGGATTTCTCTGCCTCTGTCCTTTATGTATGAATAATTTAGCCCCGCAGCTCTCCGGCCGCTTTGACTTTCACCCGGTTCGTATTTCCCGCATAGTATGCCAGGGGGACATCTTCCACTTCTATGATTTCTATCGTCTCCGGCATCGCGCCCGCCTTTTCCGCAATCTTCGCCGCTTCTTTTTTGGCTGTCTCCAAAGCTTCTTCTCTTGGAACCTTGTCATAATCGATCAGCGCTTCATAAGTGCCGCTCACTTTTGAAATCGCTGACCCAATGGCATTGGCACAGCCAAAATGCGCCGGCTTTATGACTTTGGAAGCTCCCTTGATCTGCTCTGGAAGAATGATCGATCCGCCGCCTACCAGGACTACTTCCACATCATCATTGGATACCTTCATAGAATCCACCCCATCTTCTACCAAAGATGAGATCACGTCCATTGCCTTCCGGGCTGTTTCTATACTGATATCCGCCACTTTAGATACATCTCCTACATCCGTCATTCCCAGCCGCGCGGCAATATCTGTAGCAGTCAGCGTATTTCCTCCAAATACCCGCGCCTCCTCTGTAATCTTGTAGCCTACGCTGTCAGGCCCCACTGTCACCGATCCATCCTCTTTGATCCTGACAATAGAACCGCCGCCCAGGCCGATCGAGATTACATCCGGCATCCGGAAATTCGTCCGCACACCTCCGATCGTAACAGCCACCCCGGATTCTCTTGGGAACCCGTTCTGTACATAACCAATATCGGTTGTCGTGCCTCCTACGTCTACAACGATTCCATCCTGCATCCCGCTTAAATACCCGGCGCCCCGAATAGAATTGGTAGGCCCGCAGGCGATCGTCAGAATCGGATACCTCCTGGCGTGCTCTACCGTCATCAATGTTCCGTCATTCTGAGACAGATATACATCCGCGTTTTCGATGCCTTCTTCTCTGAGACTTCTGGCAAACCCTTCAGTAAAGCGCTCTGCTACTTGATAGAGAGCCGCGTTTAAAATAGTGGCGTTTTCTCGTTCGATCAATCCCATCGAGCCAATCTCACTGGAAATAGAGATATGTGTATCATCCCCCATGACCTCCCTGCAAAGCTGGGCCGCCTCTTTTTCCTGTTCTTCACGCACAGTGGAAAACACTCCGGAAATAGCAATGGACTTTACTCCTTTCCCCTTCATTTCCAGGAAAAACTCCTTTGCCGCTTCCCTGTCGAAAGCCGCCAGTTCCTTACCGTCATACTCATAACCCCCGCCGATGATCCTGCTGCCTTTTACCATTTTTTGAAGTTCCTCATCCCAGTCCACCATTGGCGGAAGACTGAGCGTTGCCGGTGCCCCGATCCGCAGGATCCCAATGGGCGACAAGTGCTTCCGTTCTACGATCGCATTTGTGCACTGGGTCGTTCCCAGCATAGCCTGACTCACCTGTGTCCGGTCAATCCCAGACTCCGTCAGAACCATCCGCATCGCTCCCATGATTCCGTCATAAATATCTTCAGAGGTCGGGTATTTGATATCTGCGATCACCTGATTCTCTTCATCAATAATGACCGCGTCCGTATTTGTCCCGCCTACATCAATGCCTAATTTATACACGATCCCTGCCTCCTTTCCACCGTTCTTCCACTGGAATATAGTCCGTATCACATCCAAAATATCTTGGCCCTACCAATTCCAGGCCCTTTTCCGACCGCCAAAGATCGAAACACTTCAGCCCTACTGCCAGGACACGTTTTCCATATTTCAATCCATCCGTTGTAACCGGAACAAAGGTCTCTGTATCTACCAGAGAGATCAGATCCGGAACAGTGGCAAGGATGTTCCCGTCTACTGCCGCTGTAAGGTTTTCATTCTGGAATTCTACCTCTGCTGTCCTTCCCTTATCTTCACCGATTCCTTCCAGCACCACTTTACCAAAATTAAACGCGCCTCTCGTCTCTCTTCTCACATCCGCGATCTTTCCCTTGAACAGCCGGAAACCTTCGGAGAATTCCAGGAAATATTCTTCGGGCGTTTTATCCGCGCAATCCTTCACCTTTCGGATCGCCTCCCCCAGTCTCTGGCTTCTGGTCACGATGTGTTTTACCCCATATGCTTTTAGCTGAGCGCCCGTCAGCGGGTACATAGACACCGATACTGCTCCGCCGCAGCTCATAGTCACTGCCCTTGCCAGCTCCTCTGTCCAATGATTGGTCACCGTCTGAAAGATCACAGAATTCCCTTTTTCATCCGTTAAAGCCATGGGCGAAGCGCTGATCCCTCCTATGGTAAATGTCACCATCTGCAGCTCTGGAAAAGCTCTTCCCATTCCATCCGCATCCACCATAGGCAGGCCCAGCCTCGCGCTGGCCGCGATCGGAAGCATACTGTTGACTCCGCCTGCTTCGATCGGCATAAACGCATAGATTTCTTTTCCATAAAACCGGCTGACCATTTCATACAATGTCTTATACTCCCGTCCTCCAATACCTTTTTCCCCCAGTACTGTAGGCGCGCCCATCATCGCGATAGGAATCACCAGGGCATCATCCGGGATTTCTTCCGGGTCAAGCAAGTCTACCGGCCCGCACTCTTTTACCGCGCCGATCGCTACCAATTTCCCGATATAAGGATCCCCGCCGCCGCCAGCGCCCAGGAGGGCCGCTCCCAGAGCGATATCCTCTATTTCCTGTAATCCAATCTTCCTCACTGTTTTGCGCTCCTTTCTCTTTTTGCTTTTGACAAAAAGTATATCTCTTTCTTTCCCTCCTATGAACTGTCGGACAGCGCAAAAAAACACCTTTGGTTTTTGTCCTTTTGGACAAAGCCAAAGATGTTTAGCCCTGCATTTTCTAATATCAAACTTCTTAACAGACCAGCCTGCTGACTGCGGCCGCCTGATAGAGATACATACATTCCGGCATTTGGTCCAGGCGGCATCCCAAAAGGCCGCTGATCCTCCTTAACCTGTATTTCACCGTATTCTTGTGAATATAAAGGAGTTCAGCCGTCTTAGACACGCTCATGTCTCCATCCAGGAAATAGACCCGCAAAGTAGCTTCCAGGTCTGCGCCCTCCTGCTTTTCCCGAAAAGGGGCGAGAATGTCCGTACATTTTTTCAAGGAATCCTCCCCTTGTTCAATAAGACAACGGCATTCTCTGGCAAACTCCATCTCTCCGTGACAGAAGATCCTTTTTTCCGGAAATATTTTTCTTGCGTCCTCCAGGTATTTCTGGTGGGCAAGAAATGCTTCCCTTACGTTCCCTGTATCCTGAAGATGGCTGTAGCGCACGATCGTCGCCTCATCTTCCCGCACCGCTTCCAGAAGTTCCCCCAGGAACATCTCTGCCTGTTTGGGCGAATCCGGCGTGCTTAGGAAAAATAGAAAACAATCTTCATATTGGTCGCAGACGGTCAGCCCTGGATAAGAGCCTAAGATCTCTTCAAATTGATGCTGTTTCCCAGAAAAGCCGCCGTGCAGGACCCACATCTCATGGATCGAAGAAACATCGATATGGAAAATATCCGCCAGCCGACGCATTTTGATCGGCTCATCCTGGAGGATCGCCCGCACCAGTTCACGCACCGCGATCTCCCCATGTCCCCGGTTCCAGATATTCAAACTGATCCGCACAATATCTGCCGCCTGATAAAGGAGTTCTTCATGCAGAGGCCCTCCTTCTTTGATAATGGCCAGTTCCATATTTCTTCCCGTTTCTGTGCGGATGTCTCTGAAATAAGCCGTTTCTCCCTCCGGCAGTTTTATTTCTCCATGTGTCTGCCCCAGCTTCTGTTTGACCTGTTCCTCCCGGTTCCTTGGCCAGGCGATCAGATTCAGAATCTGCCCGGAAGCATCTTTTAAAAGCACGGTTGCGGAAAGTCGGTCACTTAACATTTTCAGCACGGTATTGATAGACCTTTGATGGGCAGGCAAGTCGGAAATACGGCCAAGAATATCCGAAACAATAGATTCTCTGCGCATACGGTCCCGATAGATACATTCCGTCACATCCATGATCACTTCGCTGTAACGGAGCAGTTTCTCTCCTTCCGGCATTGTGATCAGCACAAAATCATATTCGTCTGCCAGATCGATCAGTCTCTGGTCAACGCTTTTCATATAGACGCCCACATAGAACAGGATCAATCCCACTTCTCCGCCTTCCGCAAGCCGGCGTATATTTGCGCATTGAAGTTCTACATCGTCCAGGATGTTCAAAAATCCCGTGATCACAATCTCACTTCCAAAAAACTCTCCATCCGGAAACATGCCATCGGTCAGATACGCCGGATTAACGGATTCCAGAATGGAGATCGAAGATACGATCCTGCCAAGTCCTTTATGTCCGCCTAAGACCCTGGCGCCCCTCATGGAAGGCAGTTCCAAAAGATCCGCAACTGTTACACTCATTTCTTTCTCTACCTTTCTGTCCCGCTTTCAATCCTTCCATCTTTGAACATCCGTTCCAGTTCCACAGCAACCCCATCTTCATCGTTGGATCCCGCGATCCAATCTGCCATCGCCTTACAGCCTAAAACAGCATTTCCTACCGCCACGCCGGTGCCCGCCAGACGGAGCAGCTCTTTATCATTGTCTCCATCTCCAAAAGCCGCCAATTCTTCCCGTTTAAGCCCCAGATGTTCCAGGAGGAACCCCACTGCCGGAGCCTTCCCCGCCTCCTTGTAGGCAATCTCCAAAAGCTGCGGTACAGACGATGTTACATATACTTCTCTCACCTGAGTTTCTATTGTTTTCCAAAGTTCTTCTTTTCCATCCCGGATCACGATATCAATGCTGTCCAGTTCTTCTTTATGCTGCCGGATGAAGTTTCCCATATCTTCCACCGGTTCTCTGGTACGCTGGATATAGGGCACCGCTCCCGGCGCCGCTCCATACCGGACCGGATCTTCCACATACGAAGCCTGAGCGTAAGCCTTCCCCCGGATAAAAGTTTCGTAGGCCACGTCCATAGCAGCCGTCAGCTCCAGGATAGCTTCCACCGACTCCGGTGTCAATTTATATTCCCTCAGTATTTCTTTTGACTGCAGGTCCCAGACCAAGGCTCCATTGGAAGTGACCGCGTACCGGATTCCCGGAAGCTCCGTGACTTCCTCCGGCAGAGACTCAAGCGGCCTTCCGCTGGCAACGATCACATGGGCCTGTTTTTCCAGCGCCCGTTCGATCGCCTGTTTCGTCCTTGCGCTCAATTGTCCCCGGCTGTTCAAAGTGGTCCCGTCCAGGTCCAAAGCAATACACTTGATCTTATTTGCTTCTGTCATTCTGGCTTTCCTCCTTCAGGAATACATAGGTATCTTCTGAGGATAAGGATGGACGGAAACGGTATCCCAGACGGTCAAATCTCTGGATCATCCGTACATCTTCAATGCTTTCCTCCGCCATGTACCGGACCATCTCTCCTCTGGCCATTTTCGCCAGGGTTCCTTTCTGCCGGACCTTTCCGTCGGACCATTCTCCAAACACACAGGTCAGGCACCGGTCCTCTGGCCCCAGATAATCTTCCACGCATTTGGAATATTCTTTTGACGCCAGATTCAGGATGGTCTCACCCTTTCCTGCCACCTGCCGATAGATCTTATCCTTCCAAAATCCATAGAGATCCTTTGTCCCGTTTACTTTTGCCTTAGCCTGCATTTCCAGACGATAAGGCCTTATCCCATCGAGAGGTCTTACCACACCATAGAAACCAGATAAGATCCTAAGATGCTCCTGGATATATTCCATGGCCTTTTCCTCAAATACCGCGGGCGCCATATACTGGTACTGGATCCCTTCATAAGAGAGGATAGCCGGCGTAAGCTGGGCTTCCAGATCCATCTTCTGAATTCTTTCATAATTCTGGGATGCGATCTTCTCGTTACAGTTCCACAGCTTCTTTGCTTCCTCAAAAGACAGCTTCCGAAGCCACTCCAGCAGTTCTTTTGTTTCTTCCAGGAACACCGGTGTTGTCTGGTACTCTATTATATCGGTATCTGTCTTCATCTTTTTCGCTGGTGAAATAATGATCTTCATCCTTCCTGCCGCCTTTCCCTTAAATGCTGCTCCTTTTCCCCTTCCTTCCGGGAGATCCATGACCCGAATGCCGCGGCCAGCACCTGCTGAAATAAGGTGCCGATCATAACCGGGAACATAACTTCTCCCGGAAAATAAGCCGCCGCGATCACCGCTCCCGCGCTGATATTGCGCATACCTGATCCATACATCACGGCTACCGCGTTTTCCCTGCCAAGTCCCAGCAGCCGGGCCGCGGACCAGCCCAGGATATAGCCGCTGGAGGCAAGACAGAGGATACAAAGCGCCACAGCCGCACGTTCCAGATTCAGATGTCTGACATAAGGCGCTACCTTTGAAGAATTCGAGCTGACTACGAAGATAATACACAGCTTGGAGAAAAACGCAAGCCTGGAAGGCCACGTCTTCTTTACTTGCCCATGGCTTGCCTGGTTCAGGCACATTGCGGCCACTGCCGGAAGGGCGATCATAAATACCAGCTCCCGCATCATTCCTGCGGTATCCATCTCCACACGGGCGCCGATCAATAGATGGAGCGTAGCCGGGATCACAAAAGGCGCCAACACAGTATCAATGATCACTAATGACAAGGCCATAGAGTTGTTCCCCCGGTAGATCGACACCCACATGACCCCTACCACAGCAGTCGGCACCGCAAACTCCAGCACCATTCCCGTGATCAGATTCGCATTATCCGGGAACAACAAGTGCCCCAGGCCAAAGGCTGCCGCCGGCATCACCACATGCAGGATCAGGATCGATACCAGAAGGGGCAGCGGTCTTTTGAACACTTCTCCAATATCCTGGAAACTGGACTTCAATGCGCCGATAAATGTCATGATCGCAAACATGACAGGAACAAAAGGCACCCCTCTGCCAGCAATCTCCGGAAACAAAACGCCAAAGAGCAGACATAGGGGAGTCACAAAGGCCATATGCTTTTCAATAAAGGTATTCATTCGATTCATTCGGTCTAACATTTTCCCGCCTTTCCCGTTCTCCGAAGCAGTCTTCCCGGCATCTGTCCTGTTAGCTTTCCTTCCCGGTATACCGTCTGCCCGTTTACGATCACACAGTCAATCCCGTCGGCCGGCACGTTGGAATGAACATAGTCCGCCCGGTCTTCCAGTTTTTCATAGTCCAAAATCAAAAGATCTGCCGCCCAGCCGTCTTTCACCGCTCCCCGCTGTTCCAGAAAGGTCCGTTCTGCCGGAAGCAGAGTCAGTCTGTGGATCATTTCTTCCAGGGTCAGCAGCTGTTTCTCTTTTTGGAAATAGGCGATCGCACGGGGAAAGGAACTCCAGGCTCTGGGATGTCCTTTTTCCTCCATCCCCCTGCAAAGCCCGTCTGTACCCACGCACACATTCGGATTCGAAAAAATACGGCAAAGATCTTCCTCGCACATAGAAAAATAAATAAAATTCCCGGCGCCGCCATTCTTCGCGAATAATTCCAGATAAGTCTCCGTCCCAGTCTTTCCCATGACTGCCGCCGCTTCCTTTACCGTCATTCCTTCATACTCCGCTGTCATTGGAAGCGATGAGATCATGATCTGATCCCATCCGCCGCAATTCCTGTACTGATTCTCAAAATCCTGGCGGTTCTCAATCTCCCATCCGATCCGTTGGCGAAGATCTGACTTGTCTGCTTTATCTCTCAGCCTTTCTGCCAGGGCCGCCGCGCCTTCTTCAAAATAATCCGGAGGGATCACCGCGCTCATATTGGTCATGGAAGCCAAATAAGGATACTGATCCAGCGTCACCTGCTGTCCCGCTGCTCTGGCCTCTTCCACCAGTCTCAATGTCTCCCTGCTCTTTCCCCAGTTTTGTACTCCGCAGACCTTATGATGAGAAAGGAAGACCGGAACCCCTGCCTTTCGTCCAATCTCAAGAGCTTCCCGGACCGCCTCTGTCACATTGTCGGACTCATTTCTGATATGGCTGGTATAGATTCCTCCATATTCTGCCACCACTTTGCACAACTCAATCAGTTCTTCTGTATCGGCGTAGCACCCTGGCGGATAGATCAGACCGCTGCTCATGCCAAGAACCCCTTGTTCCATGCCGTCTCTAAGCAGGCGCTTCATTTCCTCTATCTCTTTTGGCCCTGCTTTCCGGTTCTGATATCCCATCACCCCCGCCCGCAGGGTACTGTGTCCTGCCAGCAGCCTTATGTTTTGCGCCAGCGGGATATGTTCTATCCAGCGGAAATATGGCCCATAACCGGTAAAGGTTTCAAATTCTCTTGGATAGGAAACCACGTCTCCCGCAATTACGGCTTTTGCTTCCTCCACGCGTCCAGGACGCACCGGCGCCATAGACTCTCCACACTGTCCTGCCACTTCTGTGGTGATCCCCTGGCTCACCTTGCACAGCGCCCCAAAATCACTTCCAAGAATACCGTCTCCGTGAGAGTGGGCGTCCACAAATCCCGGACACACATATTTTCCAGACGCATCGATCACCTGCCTGGCTTCCCCTTCTGCCGGAAGAACGATACGTCCCTCCTTCACTCCTATATCTCCTTCATATGCCGGATCTCCTGTCCCGTCAATGATGGTTCCGTTCACGATCTTTAAATCCAGCATCTTACGTCCTCCTTATCTGTCAGCGTCTGTTTCAGTTCCCTCTTCCTGTATCTTTTGCGCCAGTTCCCGGATCACTTTCTGATCCTCTTCCAGAAGACAGGCGATCTCTTCCACTCCCATCCCCTTTTCCAGTTTCTTCCGGGTCAATTCCAGCAGGATCTCCTGCTTCCCTTGTTTGATTCCTCGCTCAATTCCTTGTTTGACTCCTTGCTCAATCCCCCGCTGCAAAGAACTGCTTATCTGCGAGTTGTAATCCCGGATCGCCTTTTCCCTCGCCTCATATTCCAGCCTTGCCCGGTCATCCGCGCTTAACTTTTGCAGTTCCTGATATGCCTCATCCAGATATTCACTTGTCTTCGCCATATCCTCAAACTCCTCTCTGCTCTTCCCACTTAAGAACCGCATCCAATTAAGCAGTTTATCCTGGCTTTTCACTTCCTTTGGAATCTTCCTTAGTTCCAGAACCTGGATTTCCATTAGATCTGTGTAGACCTGTCCTGTACTTTGGTCACAAAAGCCAACCTTACGGTAACACTCTGTGTCATCTTCAAAATAGATAAAGTCCAGAATACTGACATGGATGCATTTTTTCAATTTTTCGTAGGATTCTCCCTTTTTTAACTGGTCTACAAACATCTTACTAAGATAAAAAACACTTCTGGCATCCCAGTGGGCAAAATACGCCATCTGCATTTCCATGTCAATCTGTATACCATCCCGCAGTCGGACGCGGACATCCAGAATCCCCAGCTTATCTTCTGTGTATTCCGGCTGCAGGATGGTTGGAAGCAGCGTCGTATCTTCAATTTCATTCGGGCTCCTTCCCAATAGTGCCGCAATGAACCCTTTTCTTACTTTCGGATTATGCATCAATCCTTTGAAGCACACATCCACAGTGGGAAACATAATAAAATCATCTGTTTTCTTTTCCATCAGACCGCTCCTTTCCCGCATGCGCAGGAAAGAACCCCGGTCTTTCCCTTATGGTAGCACATTTGCCAGTCTGGTAAAAGACAGAATTTTATCCTGCACATCCTATACATTGTCTTGTCATTGGGGTTTTTGATCAGAACTTACATTGAAACTAATACGTCTGCAATGATACAGACTTCACCGGGCAGACAGAACGGCTGCCCGGCATCTTTGTCTATTGAGAATAGCATATCTTTTATAAAATATCAATTTCTTCTGCATATATACTCTTCTGTTTTCTTCATGATCTGTTTCAGGTTTTCCAAATCTGTCCCTACTTCTTTTGTCTCTAAGGAATGGTCTGCTTCTGGAATGGTCACCAGCGGAAATCCTGCCTGTCTGCACCCTTCCTCCACGATCTTCGTCTCTACCCAGGAATCGTTTGTTCCATGAAATACCAGGCCTTCCTGTTTCATAAACTGGAAGGAAGCCTCCACCGGCGTATAGTAGATGTTCCGTGTTTTCAATCCCTGCTTCAAAGCAAAGGCGGAGGCCACTGCCGTCCCTACGCTTTTCGAGATGAAAAGGATTTCCTCATATTTTGCAAATTCCACATCCGCCAATATCTGTTCCGCCTGTTTTACCGCGCTAAAAAATGCCTTTTCCATCTTCTCTTTGGAACCTTTTACTCCTTCTGGGAAATCTCCATAGGGCACCTCCCGTATCTCATATCCCAGGTTTTTCACAAGCATCTTGCTGTAGTACAGCAGCGGCTTATCCGCATGATAGCCGATTCCGGGAAAGATCACCGCCAGTTTCATAGTCATTATCCTTCTTTTCTTCTCGCCTCCATTCTACTTCTATTGGCCGTTTTGGGGAAGCCCTCAAATTCAAATCTACTCCACGCCTTTGATCCGCTCTACCACACTGCCCCGCCTTTCCATCCATTTCCCGGCCGCCACCGGAACCGCCATGCAGATTATCAAAATCAGCACGGCCACAGCCGCCACCGGAAGGATCGGCACTGCAAAGGGCGCTCCCATATAATTCATAGACTGGTACACGCCATAGGTCACCGCAAGTCCTAAAGTCCCGGTCAGACAGATCGAAAGTCCCGCGAAAAAGGCGCCTTCCAGCATAAGCAGCCGATTCCTTTGACGGTCCGTCATTCCAATACTCTCCAAAACTGCCAGCTCTGCCTGACGGCTTTGGATATTTCCGATCACCGTATTCACATAGTTTAAGATTCCGATCAGGGCCAGGATGGCCGCGATCCCGATTCCAACTTCCATCATATTCCCTTGTGCTTCTTTCACGTTCTTTGCCTCTTCGATCTTAGAAACGTAAGAAAAATCTCTGGCGTCCGGGCTTCCATCCATAAGACCCACCATAGCCTGCTCCGCCGCCTCATCATAGGATTCCTGGTACTGGATGCTCACTTTAGATACAAAGGGCGAGAGATTCCATTGCTCTACCGCCTTCTGGCTGACAATGACCGCCGGCGGTATTCCAAGCATAGGACCTGTATAATAGTCTTCATCCGTAAGTCCCGCGATCTCAAAGGATCTGGTATTCTCCCCATTCCCGTATTCCGCGCAGGTAATCTTTTCTTTCGCGAAATCTTCTGCTGTAAAATCCAGCTGATCCCGGTATAGTACGCAGGTCTTTCCTTCCAGAAAGTCTTTCTTATCGATCTTTTTCTCCAATCCCTGCTGCATTTGGTCAAAATCCGTTTCATCGATCCCTACCAGAAAAGTACCGAAATTCTCCGGATGTGCTTTATACTCTTCCACGTCTTCTTCATAAGGGACAGACATCCACGTGGCGTAAACCTCCCGCATCCACCGATCCGCCACCTCCGGTTCCCAGGGGATCATGATCTCTGACACCACTATCGGATGCATCTCCTGTACTTTGGAATTACTCCTGATCGCCCCCAGGAACTGGCCGTCTAAAATATCCCGCCATTCCTTATGGTCTTCTTTCTTCATTGTGTCATTTTCTATGGTCATATCTACATCCATATAGGTACTGACAAAAGTCCTGGGGCCCCGGCTTTGGATCAGAGTGATCAGACATAAGAATACCGATAAGCCCGCCGCCAGAGACAAGGTGATCACCACAGTTTTTTTCTTGTCCTTTTTCAGCTGTTCCAGCGCCATCCTCCATAACAGCTTTCCTTTCGCCGTCTTGCGGCTGCTTTTCCTTCCGCCGGATGGCCGGTAACCCAAAGCCTCAATCGGAGAAATAGCCTCTGCCATCCGGGCTGGTTTGCGGCTCCCGATCCATATCGTTATTGCCGCCAAAAGAATCGTCAACGCAAATACCGCCGGGTGAAAGGCAATCTGAATCTTTCCCGCCTCTTCCCGTACCCCTAAGAACCGTACCACAGACGGGATCAAGACGAAGGAAACACCGCTTCCAAGAGCCAACCCGGCCAGGATCCCGCCGCTCCCAAGGAGCAGCATCTGCCGTCTTAAAAGCCCGCGGATCTGGCTTCCGGTCATGCCGATCGTCTGTAAAAGTCCATAATACCGGACATTTCCTGATACGGACAAATATAAGATATTATAGATCAAAAGATAGGCGCAAAAACAAGTCACCAGGGCAATGCCGCATAGTCCCAGGAAGAGAGGAATCGATTCCCCCATCTCAACGGTATAGAAAAGACGCTGCTGTTTTCCCAAATCCAGGCTTTCGATAAAATCCTCCTGGGCCTTTTCCGTCATAAATTTCTGCTTAAAATCAATGTGATATCTGCCGGAAGCCGCATCGGAGAGCTGATAACCGCACTGCCGGTAAAACGCTTCCGATACATAGAACACCTTCTGGTCCCCGTATCCGTCCCAAATTCCGGAAATCTTGAATTCTCCGGTTTTTTTCTGGCCGCTTCCGTCTATATATTGGGCGGTCAGTGTATCTCCGATCGTCAGATCCGGCGTTCCGCAGGCTTCCAGCGCTTTTTCCGTCACCAAGATCTCCTGCTCCGCCCGCGGATATGTCCCCTTCATCCATTTCCTGGCAGGCGCTTTCATCTCCCTCCAGTAAATTTCATCCGCCCATATCAGACCCACACTTACCGTATCATCGTATTCTGTCGATTCAATAGCTCCTGCTACCGCACAGATCCCCGTCTTCACGATATCCGGGTCTGTCTCACACTTCTCCCGCTGGGCATCGGTCAGTCCGTACATGATGGCATCAAACTTGGCGCCGCTCATACGGATATTCTGTACCTGGAACATCTTGTAGTATGTGATGCCCACCGTAAATACACTGAACAGCATAAATACAGACAAGACGATGGCCAGCAGCAGGATGGCCGTCCGGCCCCGATTGCTCTTCAATGACCGGCCAGCCATCCGGCGGATCACTTTTTGATTATTATTGCTCAGCATAACCGTCACCTGCCTTTACGATCTTGCCGTCCTCGATATGCACGATCCGATCTGCCATCTGGGCGATATCCATATCGTGGGTGATCAGGATGATAGTCTGCTGGAATTCTCTCGCCGCCACTTTTAAGAGCCCGATCACATCATGGCTGGCAGCCGTATCCAGATTGCCTGTAGGCTCATCCGCCAGAAGGATCGCCGGCTTAGCCGCGATCGCTCTTGCGATGGCTACCCGCTGCTGCTGTCCGCCGGAAAGCGTACCTGGAAGAGCTTCTTTCTTTTCTTCCAATTGAAGGAAGTCCAGGATTTCCCGAACAAACTTGTGATCCACTCTTCTTCCATCCAATTCCACCGGAAGAACCACATTTTCATATACATTTAGATCTGGTACCAGGTTATAACTCTGGAACACAAATCCCACTTTTCTCCGGCGGAAGACCGCAAGCTGTTCTTTCTTCATGCCAGACAGCTTCCTTCCCGCCACATAAACCTCCCCAGCGGTAGGCACGTCCAGACCTCCGATCATATGAAGGAGAGTGCTCTTGCCGCTCCCGGATTTTCCGATCAAGGCCACAAATTCCCGCTCTCTTACCCGGAAATCCACACCATCCAGGGCTTTGACCGTATTATCTCCTAATCGGTAGTATTTCTTCAACTGTTCTGTTTTCACGATCCAATCGTTCATATTCTGCCTCCTTATCTTTTTCAAGATATGCTTATCCTAACAGGCAAAAATCACAGACCAGTCTCATTTGAACATGATCACAAAACTGTGACTATCACCCTTCTTTCTTCTTGCCATTTGGCAGGCAGATACAAAAATCCGACCCTCTTCCCGGCTCTGAATGTACTTCCACATAGCCGCCCTGCCCTTCCGCGATCTGGCGGACCAGGTAAAGCCCAATGCCGATTCCTTCCTCACTATGCACCTCTGGTTCCCGATAAAATCTGTTAAAAATCTGGGCCTGACGCTCTTTTTTGATTCCCTTTCCTGTATCCTCCACATGAATCTCTGTGAAAAACTCCCCTTTTCCTGCATAGATCAGGATAGATCCTCCGGCTTTGGTGTATTTCACAGCATTTTCCAAGAGATTATAGACCGCTTCTTCCGTCCATTTTCTGTCATGAGAGACTCGAAGATTCTCCTCCACACGGGCACCCAGAGCAATCCCTTTTGCGGCTGCCTGGGGAACCACCTCCTGGACTGCCGTCCGCAGGGTCTGTGTCAGGTTTTCTTCCTTCTTGCGGATCTGGATCACACCTGCCTCCAAACGGGATAATTTGACCAGGTTTTGAAACAAGAATTCCAGCTTCTCCGCCTGGTGTTCCAGCTTCTCCAGGAAATTTCTGGTCTCTTCCGGAAGGTTCTGGCTTTTCAGGATTTCCAGGCAGATCTTCTGATTGGCGATCGGCGTGCGCGTCTGATGAGAAATATCGGAAATCAGCTCTTTGACAGCTTCCCTGCTCCTGCTGCTCTCCTGCTCCTTTCGTTTCCAGATTTGATCTGCGCGGATCAATTTTTCATTGATCTTTCCCAAAAGAGAGTCCTCGATGTCCTCCGCAGGATCAAGTCTGCCGCCGGACATGACCGCATCCAGGTTCTTCTCCAGCCGGCCGGCAAAATCATAGATGTCTCGTTTCAGTTTCCAATTTTTCCATAACAATATTCCTGCCGCGGCCAAAAGAAAAACCGCGGCTATGCTTATCCAATCCATTGATACCCCATCCCATATACATTTGAAATATATCTGTGTTCCCCATCCTCGATCTTTCTGCGCAGACGGTTGATATTCACTGCCAGGGCATGCTTATCTACAAACTGATTTCCCCCATCCCACAATCTTTCCAACAAGACTTCATAGGTCAGAAGCTGTCCTTTGCGGGCAAGAAATTCCTGTAAGATACGAAATTCGGTGGGAGTCACCCCACATTCCAGCCCCCGGACCTGAACCAGCGCCTTTCCTAAATCGATTCTTAAGAATCCATCGTCAAAAATCTGTCCTTCTTTTTCCTGTATCCGCTTCAGGATCACATTGATCTTTTTTAGGAGGATCTTCATTGAAAATGGCTTTGTCACGTAATCTTCCGCTCCCAGTTCATAGCCTTTTAAGACATCCTCTTCCAGATCTCTCGCTGTCAGAAACAACACCGGCGTCTGACCGGCGATCCGACGGCAGAATTCAAACCCTTCTCCATCCGGCAGATTCACATCCAAAAGGATCAAGGCTGTCCCTCCCTTTCTATATTGCTCTTTCCCTTCTTCTAAGGAATGGGCGGAAAGAGTCTGGAGCCCTTCCTGTCCCAGCACATAACAGATACTATCGTTCAATTCCCAGTCATCTTCGATCACTAAAATCTTTTGCATAGCTTTCCCCTTTTATGAATTTCTTCATCAGTGTAACATATCTTTTTCCTAAATGAAAAACAGTTTGGGAAAATCACGATCTTGTGATTTTCCCAAACTGCATTGACACGTTTTGGATTATTCCCTCTCTATCGGAAAATAGATCTCTGTCTCCCACTCTTCCGGTGAAAGTCCGTCAAACTGGGTTTTCAGATAAAATTCATAAGGCGCCCCATTGCACTGATACCCTTGTTCCTTAATCCAGGTCACCAACGCCGCGTATGCCTCAGACAAGGTAGAATAGGCGCCTTTGTGGACCGTCCTCGCGCACAGCCCGGATTCGATGATCCGGTCCGCTTTCTCCTTCTCCCGGATTCCTAACACCAGTTCAATGTCGCTGCATTCGCGGTCAAATTCTTCATCATAGTAAACAGCTCCCACCATACCATTTGGCGTCACCTTTTCTTCCGGCACCCGTTTATATAGTTTCTCATAGTACCGGCCAAATTCGTCCACACCCATCTTCTGCCGGGACGCGATCACATTCCGTTCCGGCGCTTCTACAAGCTGGATCTCATACTTCTTCTGATATCCCATAATATCACCTGTCCTTTCAAAATCCCGCAGGTGTCCGGTCAATTCTTTCAAGATCTGATCCGTCTCCTGCCGCTGTTGTAATAACTTCTCCTTTTGCCGCAGCAATTTTGAAAAGAGCTCTTTTTCCTCTGCGCCGTTTAGCATCCCTCGGATTTCTTCCAATGGAAATCCGTACCGCTTCAGCCTCTGGATAAGAAGCATCACTTCCAGCTGGCCCTGGCTGTAATACCGATATCCTGTAAGCGCATCGACTTTCGCCGGCTTCAAAAGTCCCACCTTGTCATAGTGGCGCAGCGTCTTGATACTTACCTGGCAGATTCTGGAAAATTCCCCAATGGTAAACATAATACTCCTTTCCGCGGCGCTTTGCTTCTTCAAACGCGCCGCTTTCTGATCCGGATCTGGAATCAGTATAATGCCTGCCCTAAGGGGAGGGTCAAGACTTTTTTCTTTTTCTCTTCCGATCAATCAATCGGAAGGTTTAAAAGCCGCCAGCTTCTATCGATCATATCCGGGTCTTCCAGCGAATTTTCAATGATAATCTTCCGGTCCCGTTTCTCTTCACAGATCAGCCCCTGTTCCAGAAGCCGCCTGCGAAGTTCTATGGCCGTGCCCAGACTTCCGTCGATCAACGCGATCTTCCGGTCTCCCAGGAATTTTTTCAGATACCCTTTCAGAAATGGATAATGGGTGCAGCCCAGTACGATCGTTTCTGTATCTTCGGTCAGATAGGGAGTCAAATGTTCTTCAAAGTAGGCTTCCAGCGTATCTCCGTCCAGTTCACCATGCTCTACAAATTCCATCAGCCCCGCGCAGGGCACTGGGATTACCTCCTTCCCATTTCTATGCCGTTCCAACAGCCTATGGAATTTCTCCTGGCGGATGGTCATAGGCGTAGCCATTACCAAGATCCTTCCTCCATGGTTCTGCTCTACCGCCGGTTTTACCGCTGGTTCGATGCCCACGATCGGAAGGTTCGGGTACAATATCCTCAGCTTCGCCACCGCGGCGCTGGTCGCGGTATTACAGGCAATAGCCAGTCCCTTGATCCCCCGCTCCAAAAGCATCTCCACTACATGGAAGGTAAGCCTGCGGATGGTCTCCTGATCCTTCACTCCATAGGGCGCGTTTTTTGAATCTCCATAATAGATAAAATCATCGTAGGGCATGATCCTGACAGCTTCCCGAAGGACACTCAAGCCGCCGAGCCCTGAGTCCATAAAGCCGATCGGCAGTCCCTTTTTTCCCGATCTATCCACGTTTCCAACTTCCTTTCATCCTTCTGCCAGCAGGGAACCGCCGTTTAAGGTCCCCGCCGCTCTGCGATTTATCATACCGGGATTGTCCCAAAAAATCAATAGGAATCCTTTTTTTCTTGACAATCCAGAAAATCTTTGCTAGATTATAGCTTGGTTATAAAATCATAATAGTAAAAATTTGCCGCCGGGTAAATATGCGTTAGATCTGTATCAGCAGGCCATTGGGAGATACCGATTTGACGCTTTTTTTGTGGGCGGCAAAAGGAAAGAGAGGAAAAGATATATGGAATGGATATTTCTGTTTTTTGCGGGACTTTTAGAGGTTTTCTGGTCTACCTGCCTGAAACTTTCTGAAGGTTTCAGCGTTCTGAAATTTTCAGTTCTGACCATCATCGGCATGGTCTTCAGCTTTTTATTTCTGGCGCAAGCCACCAAAACCCTGCCCCTTGGCACATCCTACGCCATCTGGACCGGTATCGGCGCGCTAGGTGCGGTCGTTGTGGGAATTGTCCTGTTTAAAGAATCCTTTACCATGACCCGGCTGTTCTTTGTAGCGCTCCTGCTGATCGGGATCATCGGGTTGAAGGCCACTTCACCGCATTAACGTAAGTGGGGCCGGGGGCTTTTTAAAAATCCC